>JAUNIU010000054.1:0-3550 GCA_030523265.1 Eubacteriales bacterium
GAGTTAAATGCAAATCTGATGGATATCTTAGATGATGTGGAGAAAAAGGCTTTGGTCAGCCTGGATAATAATAACATTCAGTATACCTTAAAGGATAAGGTACATAATGGCAAGCTGTATGTAGAGCAGGGCGTAATCGCCGGATGTGCCGGCGGTGGATTTGAGAATGTCTGTGATGCCGCAGATATCCTGCGTGGCAAGACCATTGGTGCCGATGAATTTTCATTGAGTGTATATCCATCCAGTCAGCCAGTCTTTATGGAACTGGTGAAAAATGGTACGATTGCCGATCTGATGGCAACGGGTGCAACCGTGCGCTCTGCATTCTGCGGACCTTGCTTCGGTGCCGGAGATGTACCTCCAAACAATGGCTTGTCCATCCGCCATTCCACACGTAACTTCCCGAACCGCGAAGGTTCTAAGGTTACCAATGGTCAGATCGCTTCCGTTGCATTGATGGATGCCCGTTCCATTGCTGCTACTGCGGCCAATCAGGGGTATCTGACCGCTGCTACGGACATAGATGTGGACTTCCAGAAGCCAAAATATTTCTTTGACAGTACCATATATGAAAACCGTGTCTATGACGGTGTAGGGAAGGCAGATCCAAATGCTGAAGTGAAATTTGGTCCGAATATCAAAGACTGGCCGGAGATGACAGCTTTGACAGATCATATGGTATTAAAAGTAGTATCTGAGATCCACGATCCTGTGACCACCACCGATGAGTTGATTCCATCCGGTGAGACGTCTTCGTTCCGTTCAAATCCACTGGGTCTGGCAGAGTTTACGCTGTCACGGAAAGATCCGGAATATGTCGGCAAGGCAAAGGCAGTGCAGTTAGGTGAGAAGGCGCGTGTAGCCGGAGAGGATATCTATGCAGCGCTTCCGGAGGTAGAGGATGTATTTGCGAAGATTAACGAAAAATTTGAGGTAGATCCGAAGGCGACCCAGATCGGCAGTATGATTTATGCGGTAAAACCTGGTGATGGTTCTGCCCGTGAGCAGGCGGCATCCTGTCAGAAGGTGCTGGGCGGATTTGCCAATATTGCCAGGGAGTATGCAACCAAGCGTTATCGTTCTAATCTGATTAACTGGGGTATGCTGCCATTCCTGTATCCAGATGAGATCCCATTTAAGAACGGGGATTATATCTTTGTCAAGGATATCAAGAAAGCAGTGGAAGAAAAAGCAGATGTGATCAAGGCATATGTGGTTGGCGACGGTATGAAAGAATTTGAACTGCGTCTGGGTGACTTAACTGACGACGAGCGCGAGATTATTTCTAAGGGTTGTCTGATCAATTACTACAGAGCGCATATGTAAGATTTGTCTGACAAAATTGTGCTGTAGATTTGGTGTGCGGTCACCTTTCTCCAAACGAATTTTAAAAAGACGAAAAGGGCAGTTGCCAAACGGTGAATAATTCACTGGCAGGCAACTGCCCTTTGTAGTTGTGCAATTAGATAAAATGATAAATGATAATCGCGATTAAAATTCCCAATATACTGCCGATGGTGATTTTGATCGACAGGGCAAAGGTCAGAACTAAAATCCCCAGATCTAAAGTAAACGGGGAGGTAAGTCCAAACTTTTGACCATAATTCAGCCAGGATAAGGCGGAGATTCCAGCCGTTGCCTGCGCTATGAAGCTGCCGATCACGATACCTGCCAGCAGTAGTAAAAATAAAGCCCAATTATTTTTTCCAGCACCTCTTGCCATTATGTCCTCATTTCTGTACAGATAGATATTGTGTCTGGGATGTCTGTACCTGTATTTCCAAACACACATTCGATTATATTCTATTTGATTCCATTCGTCAAGGGATAACCCATTTGTCTTGCTTCGGCTTTGCAATATATTTTGAGGATAACTCGTGGTTATCTGTTATTTGTATATGTTATGTTGCCATTATGTCTGCGCTGGGTGTGTCAATGAAAGGTTGTCGAAGGGAAATCCGGCTGATTGCAGATTCTGCCAGCAACCTTACGCCTTGATGAAGGTCTATTGCTTTACCGTTTCGATCTTTTATTTATGCGCCTCTTCGTAAACTTGCACCATGCTGACAGGTTTTCCCATTTACAAACACTTCAAAATACACACCCAGTGCAGACATGATCGGCAACGCATATGATTCGTCAGATAACCACGAGTTATCTGGTGCATAAATGGGGAGAGGCAAGATGATCCAAAATATGACAAAATCGTTAATATTTTTACAAAAAGATTGTCACAGAACTTGTGAAATGATATAATTATTCCTTGGGTAATGCATTTGTGAGAGTTTAATGATAGAAACATAAGAGATTTTACGATACTTTTGGAGGAAATACTATGTCGAAGTTTTTCGCGATGTGGAAGAAGATCGCTTTGTGGAAAAAAATTGTGATGGGGATACTAGTGATCTGTAGTGCCGGACTGGGATTTGGTGCTGCCAAGGTACAGGTTACCGTGAGTAATTCTCTTGGCAAGATTAACCGGGACATTGATACATCGTTAAACACGGTGAATCTGGATGGCATCAAGGTACATTCCGATGATGAAATAGTCAATATTTTATTGATCGGAGATGACTATCGTGAGTATGATGGCAGCACTTCCCCGGGATTATATGATGTTATCATGATTGCCACCATGGATAAAAAACATGGCACTCTGAAATTATCGTCTATCATGCGTGATACCTTGGTGGAAGTGGCCGGGCAGGATAAATATATGAAGATTAATGCCTCCGGCAAGAAAGAGTATGGTGGGATCAAAAACTTGTACAAGACGATTGCCCTGAATTTTAATATTAAGGTAGATGGTTATGCCAAGGTCGGTTTTGATGCGTTTAAGAAGGTAGTGGATGCTGTGGATGGTGTGGAAGTGGAACTGACGGAGACGGAGGTAAAATACCTGAATCATACCAACTATATCTGGAAAAAGAAAGACCGTAAATTAAAGGTGGGAAAGCAGACGTTAAATGGAAATCAGGCATTGGGATATTGCCGTATCCGTAAAGGTATGGATGTAATCGGGGAACCGGTGGTGACTGCCAATGGTCTGACCGATGATTACGGGCGTACCTGGAGACAGCGTACCCTGCTGACGGCTGTGTTTGATAAGATGAAGACCCAGCCGTTATCCAAGTGGGTGGAAGTGGCAAATAATGTGTTGGGAGATGTGACTACAGACTTGGATGATAAGACCATTATGACTTATATGAAAGATGTGATCACCATGGGTACCATGGAGATCAAGCAGTTTCGGATTCCGATGGATAATTACTATTATGATGACCGTAATAATGAGTTTCCGGATGCGCAGGGATGGAGTCTGGTACCTACCACAGGGAATACGCATTCCTATGATCCGGCGGCGAATGCAGAAGCGCTTAAGCAATTTATTTTCGATTATAACGGAAAAGAGGAATTTCATTATTCCGGGTCTTCCGGGACTTCGGATGAGGATACGGAAGAAGATTCGGAGAATTAGACAAGGGATGCCTTGGTATACGATTAGGAGGAAATGGGTATGTGGAAGAAGATTTTATTGGGAATATTAATT
>JAUNIU010000054.1:3560-14325 GCA_030523265.1 Eubacteriales bacterium
GTGGCAGGTTTTTTTGTGGCAAAAGCACAGGTGACTTTTAATAATACCTTAAATCATGTTACCCGTGACTATGATACCGCTTTGCGCAATGTGGATCTGAGTGGTATTCAGGTAAATTCCGACGATCAGATCGTTAATATATTAATTATCGGTAATGACTACCGCAAAGAGAGTGGATACAATGCCGGGGGATTAACAGATACTATGATTATCGGAACCATGGATCTGAAGCATGGTTCTTTGAAACTGACATCCCTGATGCGTGATTTGGTGGTGGAGATCCCGGGGCATGGCAAAAATAAATTAAACGCAGCCAATTCCTATGGTGGCATTGAACTATTATATAAGACCATCGCTACGAATTTTAATATTGAGTTGGATGGTTATGTAGAAGTGGGATTTCAGGCATTTCAGGATATTGTGGATAAGGTAGGCGGTGTGGAAGTGGAACTGACAGAATCCGAGGTAGAATATCTGAACACAACCAACTATATCCGCAAGAAAAAATATCGCAATGTGAAGGTGGGCAAACAGACGTTAAATGGCAGTCAGGCATTGGGATATTGCCGTATCCGTAAGAAAGGTACCACAGTCAATGGTCTGCGCGATGACTATGGGCGTACCTGGAGACAACGAACTGTGATTAACGCCGTGTTTGATAAAGTGAAAAAGTTACCGATGTCAGACTGGATCGACATTGCGAATAGTGTATTGAAGCATGTGACAACAGATTTAACCAATGATCAGATCATTGATTATATGAAAGACGTGGTGACCATGGGAACCACGGAAATGTATCAGTTGCAGATTCCGGTGAGTGGCTATTATCGCAGTGCCGCCAATGGAGAGTTCTCCTGTGGCTCCAGCATCGTAATGACCAGCGGTTCTGACAGTGCGTGGGATACCAGTTCCAATGCGGATGCTTTGAATCAATTTATCTTTGATTTTGATGGCAAGGGAGAATTTAAGTATACTCCAGACGGCGGTTCCGACGATGACGGAGACGGAGCAGACGAGTAATCAATGGATGCCCTGGATCTGTGATGAAAAGATCATAGATCCGGGGCATCTTTGCGTAAAGTATCCAGATGCCAGGCACATTTGTAGGAAAGAATTATTGTTCCGCTGTTTTATCACAGCAGATACGCTGCAATAGTTTATACAAGATATGAATGTATTTGGCGGTTTCTATGGTCTCGGCTGCAACGATGGGGAGCGAGCCGATTTCCTGTTCTCCTAAAGTATAGGTGACATTGCCGATCACTTCTCCCTCCTTGATAGGAGCGGCTAATTTTGGACGATAGGAGATTTCTCGTTTTGGTGTCTGGTTTTTCTCATCTCCACACAGTACATAAGAGAAATTTTTCTCCACCCGCGGGATGATTTGAGATTTTGTACCGCCTGCGATTACCTGTGGGGTGAGAGGGATGTCGTCTGCCTTTTCCGTATATGCTATACAGTTTGCAAACCCATGATCCAATAGAGAGGCGGCTTCCGTAAACCGTACTTTGTGATTGGGGGCTGCCATGATGACGGCGGTCAGGTTGATTCCATCCCGGTTAGCGGTGGCACTGAGACAATATTTGGCTTTGGAGGTGGAACCGGTTTTTAATCCAGTGATGCCCTGATAGGTACGAATCAGTTTGTTGGTATTGGTGAGTCCAAATTCGGATTCACCTTTTTTGGTTTTATGTATGATCGTATCCATCCACACGGTGGAATAATCAGAGATCGCCGGATAGTTCATGACCAAAGCCTGTGACATCAAAGCTACATCGTACGCACTGCTGTAATGTCCGCTTTCAATGCTGTCGTCCAGACCATTACAATTCATAAAATGGGTGTGTTCCATGCCCAGTTCTGCCGCCTTCTGATTCATCTTATCGACAAAGGCTTCCTCTGATCCGGCTACAAATTCAGCCATGGCTACCGCAGCATCATTTGCGCTGGCGATGCTGATACATTTAATCATGGTATCTACGGTCTGGGTTTCACCGGATTCCAAAAAGACCTGTGAGCCACCCATGCTGGAGGCATATTCGCTGACCGATACCTCATCCGAGAGTTTATACTGTCCCTGTTCCAATCCTTCAAAAATCAGGAGTAACGTCATGATCTTGGTGATACTGGCAGGAATCAGTTCTTTGTCTTTATTTTTTTCATACAGGATGCGTCCGCTGTGGTTGTCGATTAGCACAGCTGCTTCCGCAGAGATGGCGGGTCCTCCCGTCAGGGATTCGCTGGCATCATTTGGTGTCTGGGTGTTGGCGGCAGAAGGAGAGGCAGAAGTTGCCGGAGTATTTGACGGTGTTTCTGTGGTGGCGGGGGCAGGCGTCTCCCCTGCCAGCAGACGGGCAGGTGTGGTAAGCATAGAGAGCCACAATGAAAATACCAGCATAAGGGCACAGTGTTTGTAGAGGTTTCTTTTCTTGAAAAAAGGGAAGAATCGTTTCATGGTTGTTCCTTTCCAGACCCATGGGATCATGTGGACATAACATTACTAATAGAATATGAGAAAATGAGGGAGAATATGTCAGTGACAGACTGGGAAAGGTAAAGAACAACAAGTTCTTGTGTTTCCGTATTTTGCATGAACTGGTGTGAAAAGTCCACATCACAAACTGTGATGTGGAAATATTGCATAAAATTGCACTCGGAAAACTTGTTTTCCGGATGCAATTTATATGCATATTGCGTATGCTGCGTATAGCAGCATAGCCTTTTCGCACAAAAAAATCATAAAATTAAAAATGGATGAAAATGCGGAAACGCAAGTTCCATTGCAAAAAACAGGATTTCTGTGTATAATCATCTCAGTGTGCGTATTGAGATAAGATAGAGGAGAAACAAGATGACGAGTAAAGAGAGAGCAGCGTTAAAAACGCAGGCAATGAAATTAGATAGTATTTTTCAGATCGGTAAGTCCAGCCTGACACCACAGATGATTGATGCCGTTAAGGATGCATTGCGGGCAAGAGAATTAATCAAGGTCAGTGTGTTAAAAAATTGCATGGATGATCCAAAGGAGATCGCAGAAGTGCTGTCAGAGCGCAGTGGTTCCGAAGTGGTACAGGTGATTGGGAAAAAGATTGTCTTATACAAAAAGAATTATGAATTAGAGGAAAAGCGGAAACGTGCTGCGAAGCGGGAAAAGGAAAGCAGAAAGAAAGATTTCGGCAAGGGAAAGAATCTGAAGACCGCTGGGAAAAAAGCAACTGGCAGAGGCAGCCATGCCACGGCAAAGCAGATGAAATGGAGTGACCGCTAATGGCAAAAATTGGTATCATGGGTGGTACTTTTGATCCGATTCATCTGGGACATTTACAAATGGCGCAGGAATCTTTGCGTCAGGCAGGGTTAGATCAGGTGTTGTTTATGCCCTCTAAGATTCCGCCACATAAGCGGGAAAGGAAGATCACACCGGAGACACAGAGAGCCGATATGGTATGCCTGGCGATACAGGGGAAACCAGAGTTTGTGTATTCTGATGTGGAATTACGCCGGGAGGGTACCACGTATACCGTAGAAACCTTACGTTTTTTACAAAACGGGCATCCTGCGCATGACTATTATTTTATTATGGGAAGTGATTCCCTATGGCAGATTGAACAATGGTATCAGCCGGCGGAAATCATGAAAAGAGCTGTGATACTGGCTGTGGGCCGGGAGGGGCTGAGTGCACGGCAGATGCAGGAAAAGGTGGCGCAGCTGACGGAAAAGTATCAGGCAAACATTCAGATAATTGATATGCCGAGGGTGGACATCAGTTCCAGTCAGATCAGGGAACGGGTGCAGTCCGGCCAATCCATTGAAGCATTGGTGCCTGGTGAGGTGGCAGAGTATATTCAGAGACATTCATTATATCGTTCATAAGAAAGGGAGAAGATCAGTTGCAGGAAGAGGTGGAACAGTTACAAGTACAGATGCAGGATTTGTTACCTAAGAAACGGTTCTGGCATACCGTAGGGGTTCGCTATACCGCGGAGGCTTTGGCGATGCGGTATGATGTGGATATCGATCAGGCAGGGATCGCGGGTGTATTGCATGATTGCGCCAAATACATGACTGGTGAAAAGATGTATGAAAAATGCCTGAAATACCAGATTGCGGTGACAGAGGTGGAGAAAAATAATCCAGAATTGTTACATGCAAAGCTGGGCGCATATTTTGCGGAGCATAAGTATGGGATCAAAGAGCCGGGGATTTTGTCGGCGATCCGGTGGCACACTACGGGAAAAGAGGATATGTCCCCATTGGAACAGATTGTTTTTCTGGCAGACTATATCGAGCCACACCGGAAACGGATACCGGGATTAGAGGAGATCCGCAGGATGGCATTTGTGGATCTGGAAGAAGCGGTATATCTCACGATGAAGAATACAGTATCCTATCTGGAGGGACAGGCGGAGAAAACCGGGAAAAAACTGTTTGATCCGGCGACACAGGCGGCATACCGTTATTATGAGGCGAAACGAAAGAAAGCGATGAAAGACAACGCAGGAAAATAAGATAGAAAAGAAAGGAAACGATATGACAGAGCAAACAAAAATGGCAGCAACCGCATATGCTGCGTTAGAGGAGAAAAAGGGACAAGATATCAGGATTATTCAAATTTCTGAGATTTCGGTTATGGCAGACTATTTTATCATTGCCAGTGCAGGCAGTACCCCACAGGTTCAGGCATTGATGAATAACGTGGAAGAAAAAATGCATGAACAGGGTTATGCTTTGAAGCGGATCGAGGGAACCAAAAACAGTAGTTGGGTATTGATGGATTTTGGTGATGTAGTGGTTCATATTTTTGATATGGAAGACCGCCTGTTCTACGATCTGGAACGTATCTGGTCGGATGGTAAGATCATAGATCCTGCCGAACTGCAGTAAATTCTTTTGTGTTGCCATGCTGTCAGAAAATTTGTTCGGAACGTTTGTTTGACATTTGTGAAAATTTGTGCTATGATTGACCTATTGAATCAAAACAGGAGGGATACAGTATGGCTACGGGGAGAATTTCAGCAAAGCAGCAGGAGATATTAGAATTTATCAAGTCGGAGATTATTCATAAGGGATATCCGCCGGCAGTGCGGGAAATATGCGAGGCAGTGCACTTAAAATCCACGTCTTCCGTGCATTCCCACTTGGAGACATTGGAGAAAAACGGATATATTCGCCGTGATCCTACGAAACCACGTGCGATCGAGATTATTGATGATGATTTTAATCTCTCCCGCCGTGAAGTTGTGAACGTACCTATGATCGGAGAAATTGCAGCCGGGGAGCCTATTTTCGCAGACCAGAATATCGAAGGTTATTTTCCGATTCTGCCAGAAAATATGCCGTCTGGAGAAGCATTTATGCTGAAAGTCCGCGGAGAGAGTATGATTAATGTGGGTATTTATGACGGAGACCAGATTCTGGTCAAGAAGCAAAAGGATGCCCGTAATGGAGATATTGTGGTGGCATTGGTGGATGATGCCGCTACGGTTAAGACATTCTATAAGGAGGAGGGGCATTATCGTCTCCAGCCGGAGAACGATTCTATGGACCCTATCATTGTAGATCAGGTAGAGATTCTAGGTAAGCTGGCTGGTCTGTTTCGGACCTATCGCTAATTCCTTTTATCTGGCACTATAAAAAAGTTCAAAACTGGCAGTGTTGTTACTGTCAGTTTTGTTATATAGTCTTCGTGATAGCCCTATGGCACAAATATTATTAGATGAAAAGAGGGATTGTTATGATGAAGACAAAAGAACAGACAGTTTCCGGGTTGGCATCGGAAGAAATGGTTTCCAGAAGGAATGCGGATGTGGCAAAAAAGAAAGTGGATATCCAGTGGATGGTGATGACAGCACTATTCATTGCCCTGACGTATGTCATTACCGGGTACATCAATATCAGGATACCGTTTTTGGCGGCAAATGGTGGTTTGGTTCATTTGGGAAATGTACCGGTATTTGTGGCAGCGGCATTATATGGACGCAGATCGGCAGCGATCTCCGGGGCTTTTGGTATGGGATTATTTGATCTGACTTGTGGCTGGGTAGCCTGGGCACCGTTTACTTTTGTGGTCTGCGGATTGATTGGCTGGACATTTGGATTGATTACAGAGAAGCATCCATCCAAAGCTTTTTTGGTGGTAGGTGTGTTGGCCGCTCTGGTGATCAAGATCGGCGGTTACTATGTGGCAGAAGGGATTATTTATGGAAACTGGATCGCTCCTTTGACATCCATCCCGGGCAATGTAGTTCAGATTATAGTGGCAGGTGTGATCGCAGTACCGTTGATCATTGCGTTGCAAAAGGTGATACACCGTTAGTATATTAGGAGACAGAAAAGAGGATGGAGATGGATCAGAAATACCAGGAAATAAAAAAGCAAAGAGAATATCCAGAATGGGAAGAGCAGGAACTTCGGATAATGACGCCGGGACCGACGCAGGTGTCGTCCAATGTTTACCGTGCCAGAAGTTATGTGACCACCAATCCGGATCTGGATGCGGGATTTTATGATTTTTATAAGGATACCTGTGATTTGGTGGCTTCTTTAATAGATACCAGAAATGCGGTTTATATCATGGGAGGCGAGGGAATCCTGGGATTAGAAGCTGCTTGTGCTTCCCTGACGGAACCGGGGGATCGGGTGTTAGTGATTGACAATGGGATATTCGGGAAGGGATTTGCCGATTTTGTTCGTTTGTATGAAGGGGATCCGGTGGTGTTTACGACGGATTATCACCGACCTGTGGATAGAGAGGAGCTTCGGAATTATCTGGAGCAGGATCATGATTTCAAGTATGCGACTCTGGTACATAGCGATACTCCCAGCGGTGTGCTGAATCCGGTGGAGGAATTGTGTCCTTTGTTAAAATCGTATGGTATTTTGACAGTGGTGGACAGTGTGACTGGTATGTTTGCAGATGAATTGCATGTGGATCGTGCTCAGATTGACATTGTCTGTGGCGGATCGCAGAAAGCCCTGTCAGCACCTCCGGGACTGACGATGGTGGGGGTGAGTGAGGATGCTTTGGCAGCGATGCATGACCGGAAAGTGCCGATACGTTCTTTTTATGCGAATCTTCTGACCTTTGAACATTATTACCGGGACAAGTGGTTTCCGTATACTATGCCAATCAGTGATATCTATGGTCTGCGCGCGGCATTGGAGAATGTAAAGGCAGATCAGGAGCAGCTTACCCGTCACCAGGTTCTGGCAAAGGCAGTGCGGGAGACGTTGGCTGCTGCAGGATTATCATTATATCTGGAGGATGGATTTGCTTCCTCTGTGACAGTATTTTATGTGCCGGAAGGTTTGACAGACCGTCAGATACTTGACGGAATGGTGAAAAAGTATCATATTATGATAGCAGGATGCTTTGATGTGTTGGCGGGAAAAGTGCTGCGCATTGGTCACATGGGAAATAATGCCAATGTATCGGATCTGGCGGATACGATGGAAGCTTTACAGGGGACGCTGGCGGATTTGGGCTTTCCTGTGGCATGTGATATGAGACAATCTTTTTTGGAAAGATTGTGACATTTTGATGGAAAGGATGGCTGATGGAGGTGATTTTGTCACCTGTCATCAGCCGATCATATTCAGGAGGTGGCGTATGCAGCGGATGAAAGAAGATATCAAAAATCGCAGCTATCATTCGGCTTATCTTCTATATGGAGAAGAGGATTATTTGAAGCGTTTATATCGGGATAGCCTGAAGAACAGTGTATTGGATGGTAGTGACGAGATGAATTATTCTTACTATGAGGGAAAAGATATTGATCTGTTGCAGGTTCGGGAGATCGCGGATACGTTACCTTTTTTTAGTGATTACCGTGTTGTTTTGCTGGAAAATAGCGGACTATTTAAGTCGGCTAATGATCTGGCAGACTATCTGCCGGGGATGCCAGACACCACCATTCTGATATTTGTGGAAAAAGAGATTGACAAACGGAACCGTCTCTATAAATATGTCTCCAAAGAAGGTCTGGCGGTGGAGATGAAACCCATGAGCAGTCGTGATATGAAACTCTGGGTGACCGGAGAACTGCGCAGCGCGGGAAAGCAGATGAAAGAAAATACCATCGAGTATCTGTTAAGTCTGATTGATAATTCTATGATTCATGTACAAAATGAATTGGAGAAATTGATTGCCTATGTGGGCGTGCGCCCGGAGATTACCAGAGAAGATGTGGATGCCATCGCTTCTGTCCAGGTAACGGGACAGATCTTCCAGATGATGGATGCTGTGGCTTCCGGTAACAAAGAGCAGACGATGAAATTGTATCATGATTTGTTAGAGATCCGGGAGAGTCCGATGTCCATTCTGTATCTGTTGTCCAGACATTTTAACATATTATTGCAATTAAAAGAGGTCGGAGGAATCTCCAAAGGGGAGATGGCAAAGGCAGTTGGTGTGCCCCCCTTTGCGGTGGGAAGATATCTGGCACAGGCAAAACAGTTTACCAGTACAAAATTGCGGGAAATGTTGGAACAATGTATAGAGATGGAATATTTATTTAAGCGGGGCAGAATCAGTGATCAGATTGGTGTGGAGTTATTGCTGGTACAGTTTACCGGAGGTTGACGAAAGAAAATTAACCAAAACAATATATCGACTTAATTAAATTAGGAAAAATCACGTTTTAACGAAATTTTCTTGCTTTTTTCTCAATAACCACCTATAATGGGTTCAGTTGATGAACAACGGGGTTCAGTAAACAGCTTGTTTACTGGACCCTTTTTTCGTTGTGATAGCGAAAAATATCATAGTACTAGCTGATGATAACAGCGGAATTGGAGGGAAACGCATGGCAAAAGTAGAGGCGAATAAAAGTGTCTCACAGGCGCGGAACGTGATTGACCACGAAAAGAGAGGGTTATACGATCCACGTTTTGAGCATGACAACTGTGGTATCGGAGCAATCGTAAATATCAAGGGAAATAAAACGCATGATACCGTGTCAGGCGCATTAGACATCGTTGAAAAGTTAGAGCATCGTGCAGGTAAGGATGCAGAGGGCAAAACCGGTGATGGTGTAGGTATTCTGCTTCAGATTTCACACAAGTTCTTTAAGAAGGCAGTAAAGCCTTTGGGCATTGAGTTAGGTGAAGAAAGAGACTATGGTATCGGTATGTTTTTCTTTCCGCAGGATGAGTTAAAGCGGAATCAGGCAAAGAAGATGTTTGAAGTAATCGTGGAGAAAGAGGGTCTGGAGTTCCTTGGTTGGAGAACAGTTCCGGTTACGCCGGAGGTGCTGGGCAGCAAGGCATTGGATTGTATGCCATGTATCATGCAGGCATTTGTCAAGAGACCGGAAGATGTGGAGCGGGGACTGGATTTTGACCGTAAGTTATATATTGCCCGCCGTGTCTTTGAACAGAGTAATGATGATACATATGTGGTATCATTCTCCAGCAGAACAATTGTATATAAAGGGATGTTCCTGGTGGGGCAGTTGCGCCAGTTCTTTGGGGATTTGCAGAGCCCGGATTATGTGTCCGCCATTGCCATCGTGCATTCCAGATTTAGTACCAACACCAATCCAAGCTGGCGGCGGGCACATCCAAACCGATTCATCGTACACAATGGTGAGATCAATACCATCGTAGGTAATGCGGATAAGATGCTTGCCCGGGAGGAAAATATGGAAAGTCCTTATCTCAAGGATGATTTTCACAAGGTTCTGCCGGTGGTTGACCCGAGTGGATCCGATTCTTCCCGTTTGGATAATACATTGGAGTTTTTGGTGATGAGTGGTATGGATCTGCCGCTGGCAGTCATGATCACGATCCCGGAGCCATGGGAAAATGATAAGAGTGTAAGCCAGAAGAAACGTGATTTCTATCAGTATTATGCAACGATGATGGAGCCATGGGATGGTCCGGCAGCGATCCTGTTCTCCGACGGAGATAAGATGGGTGCAGTGCTGGATCGCAATGGTCTGCGTCCATCCCGTTACTATATTACGACAGATAACCAGTTAATCTTATCTTCCGAGGTGGGTGTGTTTGAGATTCCACCGGAGAAGATTGTCAAAAAGGACCGCTTAAGACCGGGACGTATGTTATTAGTAGATACGGTCAAAGGTGAATTGATTGCGGACGATGTATTGAAGGAACAATATGCGTCCCGTCAGCCATATGGTGAGTGGTTAAATAATAATCTGGTTACGTTACAGGAACTTCGGATTCCGAACCAGAAGGTGATAGAGTTAAACGACGAAGAGCGTGCCAGATTACAAAAGGCATTTGGTTATACCTTTGAGGAATACAAGACGTCCATCCTTCCGATGGCAAAGACAGGTTCTGAGCCGATTGGAGCCATGGGTACGGATTCTCCGCTGCCAATGTTATCTGAGAAGCCACAGCCTCTCTTTAACTATTTCAAGCAGTTGTTCGCACAGGTAACCAATCCTCCGATTGACTGTATCCGTGAGGAGATCGTCACCTCCACCAGCTTCTATATTGGCCAGGAGGGGAACATCTTAGAGGAAGTGGCAGAAAACTGCAGAATGTTAAAGGTACACAACCCGATCTTGACAGATACCGATTTATTAAAGATCAAGACCATGGATAAGGAAGGATTTCAATGTGAGGAGATTCCGATCACGTATTATAAAAATACTTCCTTAAAGAAAGCCATCGATCGCATGTGTCTGGAGGCAGACCGTGCCTACCGTGAGGGTGCCAATATTTTGATCTTGACCGACCGCGGTGTCGATGAGAACCATGTGGCGATCCCTTCCCTGTTGGCGGTATCTGCGATGCA
>JAUNIU010000292.1 GCA_030523265.1 Eubacteriales bacterium
ACAGGATATAAGCACCGACGCCCCCTAAAATGCCTCTATGGGAAACACGGAAAACCTGTCAGCATGGTGCAAGTTTACGGAGAGGCGCATAAATAAATGATCGAAACGGTAAAGCACTAGACCTTCATCAAGGCGTAAGGTTGCTGGCAGAATCTGCAATCCTGCGGATTTCCCTTCAGCAATCTCTCATTGACACACAGGGCAGACATTACGGCAAAAGATACAAATAGTAGATAACCACGAGTTATTCTTTGGTAAAATGGGGAAAGTCAAAAAAAGGAAGCATATGCAAGTAATATGCTCCCACTATATCATTCCTGAAACCTTTATGCCTTAACCGCATTTCGCACAATTCCGTTCTGATAACTCCGAATATTCTCAAAGACTTCCTGCACACAACGTGTGCGGGCTTCCACCGTCGCCCATGCGATATGGGGCGTAATATACAATTTCTGACTGTCTTTGATACGGTTTAATGGATTATCCAGCCAGATCGGTTCTCCGTTTAACACATCCAGACCAGCCGCAGCGATCTCACCGGATTCCAATGCCTCTACCAGATCTGCATCACTGACGATACCTCCACGCCCCAGATTTAATAATACCGCTGTTTTCTTCATCTGCCGAAGCGCCTCTGCATTGATTAATTCCCGTGTCGCATCATTCAACGGTGCATGGATAGAGATCACATCTGATTCCTGCAATAACACATCCCACTCCACACGCGCAAAGTCCTCCTGGCGTTCTACTCCTGTAGTAGAATAGTAAAGCACCCGGCAGCCAAAGCATGATGCAATCTGTGCCACACGACGCCCAATGTTTCCCATGCCGATAATCCCCCATGTTTTACCTGCCAACTCATGGAATTTCTCTGGATAACATCCAAAGCCTTTCTGTCTGGAATATTCCCCGGATTTGACATAATCATCATAAAAACGGGATTTCTCCCATAGATAAAAAAGCATGGCAAACGTATGCTGCACAACAGATTCTGTCGAATACGCCACCACATTCGATACCGCGATTCCTCTTGATGCCGCATATGCCACATCCACACAGTCCGTCCCCGTGGCAGTCACACATATTAATTTCAGCCGTTTCGCATCCTTTAATATGGCTTCGTCCATACGGATTTTATTCATGACGACCACATCTGCATCCTGTATCCGTTTTGCATTATCTGCCGGGGTATCCATCTCATAGATCTCCACTTCGCCCAACTGCGCAAACATACTTAAATCCATATCCTCGCCCAGAGACTGCGCTTCCATAAATACAATCTTCATACACAATATCCTCACTTTAATTTTCATTCGGTACGTTTCCGCCGCAAACCGCTTTCCGTCTGTTCCTCCAGTTCCTGTTCCCGCTCCGGCGTGTAACCCCATTTGTGATTGACCACCAGGATCATGATCACAGTGCCACAGATCACCACCAACAAAAATATTATCGCTGCCACCACAAGAAATCCTGCATTCATTTCATTAGCCCCCTTACTCCCGTTAGTGTACTACTTTTTTCCGTTGATTACCAGTTGTATCCGATTAAAGTAACCATACGATAATTATTATGCTTTATATCTCATCCTCATATGGTGCACGAACCATATTCATAAAACGCTCTTCAACAGCTCCAAACAACTTGTAATTCTTCTTAGCAGTATTTAACGATACCTTATTTGCACCTATAATACGATTGGGCATATTTTGTGCCACTTCATCATATTGCCAAAAACAAACATCACAAATATCCGTAATCATTTCATCCGAATCATCCATAGTTAAGCAACCACAACATGGACATCTTTTCATATAAATCCCCCTTCCGGAGCGTACCCGACGAACGACGCGAAATTCGCGAAAGCAATTTGCCATCTGGCTGTAAAACATGTGGTTTTCTTAATTGGTTCGCAACAGTCATGATGGTTAATTAATAGACGTGCATAAGGTTAGATTGTTGGGAATCCTAAAGTATAACTATAATTAAAAATATATAAATTAATGCTACTTAAATTACTTCTAGTATCATATATAATTTTACATCATCTTGATTCTCCTAATGACCTATTATACTGAAATATCTTTAGTTTAATCAACAATAACACCAATCTGAGGTTCTTTTTTTATAATAATTGTATTTTCTTTATCCAACAGAAGCTACAAATTACCTGAATCACTTTTTCTGATTTCTATAACATTATCATGTTTTTGACTAT
>JAUNIU010000055.1 GCA_030523265.1 Eubacteriales bacterium
CTGTTTACCTTTACAGATACTAAGGATTATTTTTGACATGGATTATGCAGGTACAGGGCATCCTTCTGATATTCGGATCAGATATCGGAAAAAATAGGACATAGCATCTGATAAAAAGACACTATGTCCAAACGATAAGCATACGGTATTCGGTTAAAAATCACTCTTTTTTGAATGACACGCCAGGAAACATATCTGATATATCATCCAGATAATCATCCTCAGAATATTCCTCGTCCTCTTCTTCCTCAAAGAATTGTTCAAAGGCAGCACTTACAATTTCAAATTCTTCCTCATCTTCTACAGGAGCAAAATCCGGGTCACCATTGGCATCCTCTGTGTAAATCAGAAGTAATACTTCTCCTTCTTCAAAATCTTTATTAGGTTCCGTTGGCAGAGCGGCAACATATTCTTTTTCCAATTCTTCGATCTCAATAGCAGCGATAATTTCAGTATCAAAAGAATTACCATCTTCGTCAGTTAATGTGATCAATGTGGTTTCGTCAGCATCTTCATTAAAAAATAAGTCATAGTTTTTAGCGTTCATGATAACCTCCTCATTCCTTTTTGAAAATAGTAACATTCTGTCGATTAACATGTCAATACTTATTATGACGATATCCAATATTTATGCTATAATATCCGCGTAGGCAAAAGTGAGACTGTTTCCATCGCATGGAACCGGATGCTTGCATACGGGAGCCATGCGATGGAAACAGTGGAACGCGCCCGCGTGTCCGAGAAACCGAAGGTTTAACGGACTTTTGCTGAAGCATTAATATATTTTTGCCGGAGCGGCATGACAGTGCGATTGAAAAATCAGACGGAAGTGAGGGTCAGCATGGAAGATAGAATACCGGTATCGGGAGAATTTTATCGTCATTTTAGTGGAGAGATTTATCAGATTAAAATGCTTGCAAAAGATAGTGAAACAGAGAAGAGGCTAGTGGTGTATCAGGGTATGTTTCCACCTTTTCAATGCTGGGTAAGATCTTTAGAAATGTTTATGTGTGAGGTGGATCACCAGAAACATCCAGATGTCAAACAGAAGATGTGCTTTGAGTATGTGGATATACATGAGTTGGATGCAATTATAACCGAAAACGATCCGAAGGATATTGCGGTAAAAAACGATTTGATGAGGAAACTTGCACAAGGGCAGCCAGAAGCATCTGCTGGAAGTCATGCAGGTGAATCAGTGGAAAGTGTGGATGATGCAGTCTTGGTGCGGGCTTTGGAGTCCGGACAGCCGGAAAGATATCTTTCCGGTCGGATCACGGATCGGGAGATCGCAGAGCGCGGTTGTATGAAAATACTGGATGCAGATTCTTTTCATGAGAAACGGCAGTTGATGGTTGGAATGAAACAATATCTGGACAAACGGTTGTTACATAATATTGCTGCGGCTTTGGATATTGTGTTGGAAGAGGGCGATCTGGAGAGCCAGTATGATTCCCTATTGCATTGTCTGGATACGATGGAGCATTTCGAGGGAGGGCGGTTGCGTTAATGTTGGATAAAGTGATACGTAGTATGTTTCATGGAAGTACCAAGACAAAGATCTTCTTATGGTCTGTTATGATATTGGGGATGGTTGCGCTGGGAATGCTTGTGATCGCCATTGCATTAAGTCTGCCACAGTTGGGGGTGGGAGCGGTTGCGTTAGGCTTGGTATCTTTTATTATATCACAGTCAGTATCGATTGAGACATTGGAGAAGACGGGTAAGAATCATGAGCAACAGGAGACAGTATTATCAGGCAAAGATCCAAAGGAGAAAGAAAGGGCAAAGGCGAGATTTTTAGCATCTTTGAATGAGAAATCGGTTAAAAAAATGCTTCGGGCCCACAAAGTGAAACAAATGCATGTTAAGGTTATGATTGATTCTTATGCGGAACGTAAGCTAAATCAAGTTCCGGCATTTGTATGGCGCACAGAGGATCAACTGCATTTTCTGGTATTGGAAGGGCATGCAAACGAGTTTGAGATTCCTTTGGATCAGATTCGTGGAATTTATATTGAGAAAAACATCGAGGCTGATCCGGAACAGGAGTATGCTCCTTTTCGGTATGGGACATTTATCGCAAAGCTGTTTTCTCCTTATTTGCCAGAATACTACGAACATACTCATGAGGGGAAGATCAGTTATAAGAAAAATTTGTTTCGGATAGATCCGGGGATTTATATTACGAACTCTTCTGTGGCAAATTTGATGAGCATACTACCTCATGTTCCTTTTTTGATCGATGATGCGCTCAGCCGTTCCCGATATTTTAATGAATATTTTAAAGAGTTATACCGCTATAGTGTGTTATGCAAAAATCTGGTAATCACATTGGATGAATATAAGCAACAGATCGAGAAAACATTAGATAGTTTGTTGGATGCACCAATCAGTGCGAAAGAATTTGTACAGACGATGCAGGCGATGGCAAGATACCGTCTGATTGATCGGGACTTTGTTGCTAAATATTCGCAGAAATACCGGATGTTAAAGGGGCAAAATGCAAAAGATCCGAAAGAAATTTAAATTTAGGATTGACAGATCATGAAAAAAGAATTATGATACTAAAAGACGAACAAGTGTTCGCGGAAAACGCAGAAAGGAAAGAGAATACAATGGCAAATGAAGTAAAGATTGATGAGAATAAAAGAAAAGCACTGGAGTCCGCGTTATCTCAGATCGAGAAAGCATATGGCAAAGGCTCCGTCATGAAATTGGGCGATAACATGCATTTGAATGTGGAGACCACTCCTTCCGGATCTTTGGGATTGGATCTGGCATTAGGAGTAGGGGGTGTACCAAAGGGAAGAGTGGTTGAGATCTATGGACCAGAATCTGGTGGTAAGACAACGGTAGCATTACATATGGTGGCAGAGGTCCAAAAGCGCGGAGGGATCGCTGGATTTATTGACGCAGAACATGCATTGGATCCTGTATATGCTAAGAAAATTGGAGTTGATATTGATAATCTGTATATTTCCCAGCCGGATACTGGAGAGCAGGCATTGGAGATTACAGAAACCATGGTTAGATCAGGTGCCGTAGATATTGTGATTGTAGATTCCGTTGCCGCATTGGTACCAAAGGCAGAGATCGAGGGAGAGATGGGAGATTCTCATGTGGGATTGCAGGCACGTCTGATGTCTCAGGCACTCAGAAAGCTGACAGCGATTATTGGCAAGACGAATTGTACCGTGATTTTCATTAACCAGTTGCGTGAAAAAGTAGGTGTCATGTTTGGTAATCCAGAGACGACCACAGGTGGACGTGCATTAAAATATTACTCTTCAATACGTTTGGAAGTCCGTCGTGGAGAACAGATTAAAAAAGATGGCGAGGCGATTGGTAACCGGACCAAGATTAAAGTAGTGAAGAATAAAGTGGCACCGCCATTCCGTACAGCAGAGGTGGACATTATCTTTGGAGAAGGAATATCGACAGAAGGAGATATCCTTGACTTGGCGGCTAATGAAGATATTATCAATAAAAGCGGTGCATGGTATGCGTATAATGGCGAGAAGATCGGACAGGGGCGTGAAAATGCGAAGCAATTCCTAAAGGAACATCCGGATTTGATGGAAGAGGTTGCCCAGAAAGTACGTGATAAATATGCGCAGAATACTGTAGCGGATGAGGATGCCAAAGAGGAGGCATTACCTAAGCAGGATAAGGTAGTAAAGTCAACTGTTGCCAAAAAAGCAGAACGACCAGCTGCTAGTGACACAGATGTGCAGCAGAAATAAATAATAGGATGCCAGAGTCAGATATGGATTGCAAAGCATGCTTGCACGCAATTTGCAATCCGTGGGATTATGTGGGGACATAATCCCACATCACAGTTATAGAAAAAGATTAGGTGAAATTGTGGAAGACGAGATTCTTAAGGCGAAGAAAAAGGCAATGTCTTTGTTACAACATATGGATCGTACAGAGTGGGAACTTCGGGCGAAATTAGAAAAAGCAGGATTTGCAGAAGAAGCGGTGGAGGAAGCGATAGCATATGTGAGGAGTTTTCATTATATTGATGACAGGCGTTATGCTTGTCGGTTTGCTGAAATTTATCGCACCTCCAGAAGCATTAACCGGATACGACAGGATTTGCAGAAGAAACATATCTCAGATGAGTTGATTACATTCGCTTTAGAAGAAATTGAATACGATGATAGTCAGGCATTAAGGAAAGCACTGGATAAAGTTTTACCGGAAAAGGATAGCGCTCTTTCCTATGAAGAAAAGCAAAAAGTGATTGCCAAATTATATCGGAGGGGATTTCAGGTGGATCACATTGTGAAACAGTTGGATATCCGTCTGGAAGAATAGTCTATATTTCGTGTATCCTGTTTAGGCTTAGATGTAGGCACAGATGTTTTGGGTGCCGTAATATAAAATAGTGGCGGGAAGATTGCTTGACAGATTGGGACAAAAAGTATAAAATTGAAGTGTTGTATTTTGTACAATGAATACTTATAAGGAGGTGCTCCTGTTTGATACCAATGGTTGCTAAAATAGTGATAGCCATTGTGATCCTACTGGTTGTGATTATCGCAACAGCGCTGATAGCTAAATCTGTTTCTGTCAAGAGTTATCAAAATTCTGAAGCAGAGAAATTAGGGAATGCAGAGGAAAAAGCACGTCAGATTATCGACGAGGCTGTCAAAACTGCAGAAACGAAAAAGCGCGAAGCATTGCTCGAAGCGAAAGAAGAAGCTCTCAAAAATAAAAACGAGATTGAGAGAGAGTCTAAGGAGAGAAGAGCAGAGATTCAGCGATATGAAAAACGAGTATTATCAAAAGAGGAAGCTCTGGATAAGAAGTCGGAAGCGTTAGAAAAGAAGGAATCTAAATTAAATGCAAAAGATATGGAATTGGATCGGTTAAAGGAAGAATTAGAAGCGATCAAGAACAGTCATTTGCAGGAGTTAGAGAAGATTTCTGGTCTGACGACCGAACAAGCAAAGGAATATTTGTTAAAATCTGTAGAAGAAGATGTGAAGCATGAAACTGCAGTTCTTGTGAAAGAAATGGAGCGGAAGGCAAAAGAAGAAGCTGACAAAAAAGCAAAAGATTATGTTGTTACTGCGATCCAGCGATGTGCGGCGGATCATGTGGCGGAGACAACAATTTCAGTCGTACCACTGCCAAACGAAGAAATGAAGGGTCGTATCATTGGGCGCGAAGGTAGAAATATTCGCACCCTGGAAACACTGACAGGTGTTAATTTGATTATTGACGATACACCTGAGGCAGTTGTATTATCTGGTTTCGATGGTGTGAGGAGAGAAATTGCTCGTATCGCATTAGAGAAATTAATCGTGGATGGGAGAATTCATCCGGCAAGAATTGAGGAAATGGTGGATAAGGCGCAACGTGATGTTGAGTCTATGATTCGTGAGGAAGGGGAAGCAGCCACCTTAGAGGTTGGTGTTCACGGGATCAATCCAGAGTTGATTCGCTTGCTGGGCAGAATGAAGTTTAGAACCAGTTATGGTCAGAATGCATTGAAACATTCTATCGAGGTGGCACATTTATCCGGTTTATTAGCAGGAGAGATTGGTGCAGATGTTCGAGTGGCTAAGAGAGCTGGATTACTCCATGATATAGGTAAGTCTGTGGATCAGGAGATGGAGGGAACCCATGTTCAGATCGGCGCAGAGTTATGTCGTAAGTATAAAGAGTCCGATGTTATTATTAATGCTGTGGAAGCACACCACGGTGATGTGGAACCAGAGACTTTGATTGCGTGTATTGTACAGGCTGCGGATACGATTTCGGCTGCCAGACCTGGGGCGCGTAGAGAGACGCTGGAGACATATACAAACAGATTGAAACAGTTAGAAGATATTTCAAATAGCTTTAAGGGAGTTGAGAAGTCATTTGCTATTCAGGCAGGACGAGAGGTACGTGTCATGGTGGTACCGGATAAGGTATCCGATGACGATATGGTTCTGTTGGCAAGAGACATCGCAAAACAGGTTGAAGACGAATTAAAATATCCTGGTCAGATCAAGGTGAATGTAATTCGTGAATCCAGAGTTACCGATTATGCAAAATAATCGCAATGGTTTGAAACATGAGCAAAAGAGGTCGTCGTATGGCGGCCTTTTTTTATCGAATTATAATTTTTCGATTCGATAAAAACGCTACGCGAGGATGTGCACTCGCGCGAATGGGAAGATGTCGCTTGTGCGACTGCGCTTGGCGCGAGAGTTTCCCATGCGAAACTCTTTCTCGTCGAATAGTATAGATGTTGTAAAGGAGGTGTCCGGGATGGTTTTGTTGCGAGTGGGGAAAGACAAAGAGATAAAAGGCAGTCAAAGTATTAACAGACCAAGGGAACAAACTCTTTCCGAAATATCCCGCACAAATCGGCAAAAGACATATTATGCTGCGGTGGATATTGGTACCACCACACTTTCCATTGAGATCTACGATCAGGATGGATCTTATATTGGCGGGAGTGCTGAGGATAACGCACAGGGAACCTTGGGCAGCGATGTTATGATGCGTTTGATGCACGTTCAGGAAGGACGGGGAGAGAAATTATATCATCTGATCCGGGATCAGATTCATCGGAATATACAACAGATTTTATCGAAATCACTGACAGTGACACCAATTTCACCTTCAGAAATTAATTGTCATACGGAGGCGCGGGAAATGGCGGCGCTGAGAAAGATAACTGTGGTAGGCAATACAGTGATGTGCCATTTATTTTTGGGGAAAGATACAACCGGACTACGGGGTGCGCCCTTTCAGGCGGCATATCAGGGAAGTTATCGGCTCACAGGGAAAGAATTAGGCTGGGGAGATTGTCCAGATGTAGACATTACCGTACTGCCGGGGATCGCAGCCCATGTGGGTGCGGATGCGGCTGCGGTATTGGCGGTGGAAAACATAGGTAGTCTGGACAAAGTTCAGTTAGCCATTGATCTGGGGACGAATGCGGAAATCATCTTAAATAATCATGGGAAGATCTCTGTGTGCTCGGCAGCCGCTGGTCCTGCCTTTGAGGGGCGGGGAATCTCATGTGGATGCCGCGGGGGTGCAGGAGCATTGGGTGGAGTTAAGATGGTCCGGGCAAATGGCAATCTGATATTGGATGTGGTTCCAGAAGAGACGACAGGTAAACTGATTCCCAGAGGGTTGTGCGGTTCAGGTTTCATAGATGCCATAGCTGGTCTGTTAGAAAATAAATTATTGGAGTCTGATGGGTATCTGATTTCCGGGAAAGAAGCAAAGGAGAGAGGGGTATGTGATGCGTTTGTGAGAAGATTAGAGGAGGATGCAAACGGAGAACACCGCTTTATATTATTTGATCCGGAAGCAGATAAAATTCCAGAGGCAGGGCAGAGGCCACCGAGAAAAATCTTTATATCTCAATCCGACATTAGAAATTTTCAATTAGCAAAAGCGGCTATCCAGACGGGGATTGCGTTATTATGCGAAAGAGCCGGTCTGAAAGTTGATGAAATAGGGCAGTGCAGTGTGGCGGGAGTATTTGGGGCGTTTCTCCATCCCGAAAATGCAAAATCTTGTGGTTTGCTTCCGAATTTGCCGCCGGAAAAAATTAAGTTTGTGGGAAATGCGGCAGGGCGTGGTGCTGCACAGGCACTATTTGAGCCGGGGTTTGTGTCTGCATTGGAGAAACGGGTCAAAGACGTACAACATGTGGAATTGGCGGGACAGGATGATTTTCAGGTACAATTCATGAAACATATGAAGCTGTGTGCCTGGTTGTAAAATGCGAAAACGCAAGAGCATAGGGAGTTGAGTCTGGAGTGGGTTTGTGCTACCATGAGAGCGGAGTTATTCAAAAGATCAGACAAAAGGAGAGAGTATCCATATGAAATTAGCATTTATTGGTGCAGGTAATATGGCACAGGCAATGATGGGCGGTATCATACGAAACGGTTTGATGGCACCGGGAGAAATGATTGCCACGGCTGCCACACAGAAAACCATTGATAAGGTATCAGAAGAATATGGTGTGGCGGTTACATTAGATAATTGTGAGGCGGCAAAGGCGGATATTGTCGTGTTAGCGGTAAAGCCGATATATTATGAACAGGTGATTCATGAGATCAGAGATGTCATGGAGGAAAGGCAGTTGATTGTTACCATAGCTGCTGGAAAGTCTGTGGAGTGGGTGGAAAATACCTTTGGTGGAACCCGAAAGATTATTCGTACCATGCCCAATACGCCGGCTCTGGTGGGGGAGGGCATCACTGCGGTATGTCCTAATGCGAACATTACGGATGAAGAGTTACAGCAGGTTTGTGAATTGCTGGAAGGATTTGGTAAGGCTGAAGTCATCAGTGAACGGATCATGGATGCAGTCATCGCCGTCAGTGGCAGTTCTCCGGCTTATGTATTTATGTTTATTGAAGCTATGGCAGACGCGGCTGTGGCAGAGGGGATGCCTAGAGCGCAGGCATATCAGTTTGCAGCGCAGTCTGTGCTTGGCAGTGCCAGGATGGTACTGGAGACCGGGAAACACCCTGGCGAACTGAAGGATATGGTGTGTTCTCCGGCTGGAACTACCATTGAGGCAGTCAAAGTATTGGAGGAAAAAGGATTTCGTGGCAGTGTGATGGAATGTATGCATGCCTGTGCTGAGAAATCGAGAAATATGTAGGAATGTCTGAAAATGGCACATTTTCTTTTTTGGTGCTATATCAGTCATACTGTGCCTGTCTGTTTTCATACATTGTGGTATGAAGAGAAAGAGACAGTTACCGGTGATAAAGATGGTCTGCGGCCTGTTGTTTCTGCTGGTGGTTTTGCATGCGCTGGGGTATCAGGTGACCTGGCGGATGGAGTTAGAAGCCAGAATGCATGTGAAGCACGAGATGCAGGAAAATGGCGATGGCGATCTGGTAAAGGATATGCTGCAGGAAGCGAAATGTTTTCCGGTGAAAGAGGATGCGACAGGACAGATACAGTGGAGTTTTGACGATGGCTATGGCGGCACCCGAACCTATGGCGGCAAGCGAAAGCATGAGGGGATTGATATCATGGCATCCGAGGATCGTCCGGGATGTTTACAGATTTGCGCCATGACAGATGGGGTGATTGAGCAGATGGGTTGGCTGGAACTGGGAGGATACCGTATCGGGATTCGCAGCAAAGCAGGCAATTACTATTATTATGCGCATCTGGAGAAATATGCCGCACATTGGCAGGTGGGAGATGTTGTCAAGGCAGGGGATGTTCTGGGGAACATGGGCAACACCGGATACGGCCCGGAGGGAACGACAGGGAAGTTTCCGGTACATTTGCATTTTGGGATCTATATTACCAGAGATGGGCAAGAACAAAGCATCAATCCCTATCCGCTGTTGCAGTATCTGGAGCAGCGAAGGAAATACGATAGAGCGAGGTTATGGTAGGACATGAAAGAATTACCACAAGAATATTGCGAGAAAATGCAGGAATTGCTGGGAGAGGAATATGTTGCGTACCGGGAAAGTCTGGAACAGGATTCTTATGCAGCGATCCGGGTCAATACCAACAAAATATCAGTGGATGACTGGAAAAGTATCTGTCCGTTTTCTGGGACACAGGTTCCATGGACGGACAAAGGGCAATATTATGATCCGGTAGCGGTCCAACCTGCGAAACATCCTTATTATTATGCGGGATTATATTATATCCAGGAACCCAGTGCTATGATTCCGGCATTGCTTTTGCCAGTAGAGCCTGGGAATCGTATCTTGGACTTATGTGCGGCTCCTGGTGGAAAGGCCACAGAGATTGCGTCCAAATTACAGGGAGAAGGTCTGTTGGTGGCGAATGATATCAGTGTATCCCGCGCAATGGCACTGGCCAAGAATCTACAGATGGCAGGTGCGCTGGGGACATTAGTGACAGCGGAAGAACCGTCACGTCTGGCAGAGTATTTCCCGGAATATTTTGATGGGATACTCATCGATGCCCCCTGTTCGGGAGAGGGAATGTTTCGGCGGGACCCACATATGGTAAAGGATTGGATAGAACATGGGCCCGAATACTATGCAAAGATTCAGCGGGAAATTCTGCGATCGGCATATCAAATGCTGCGTCCGGGTGGTTATATGGTATATTCCACTTGTACGTTTTCCCCGCTAGAGGATGAGGAAATGATCGGCTGGTTTATCTCAGAGTTTTCGGATATGCAGATCTGTCCGGTCAAGCGATGCTCCATGTTTTCGGATGGCAGGCCAGAATGGGCAGGGGCATATGAGAAGGATTTCCTGCGGTATGCCGTACGGATTTTTCCGCACAAAGCGCAGGGAGAAGGTCATTTTGCCATACTTTTACAAAAAAACGGGGATCACAAAGAGACTGAAAGTCCGAAAAGTGGGACAAGTATATTGGATGACAGGATGCAATCTGGGATGCCATCCCGCAATCAAAAAAACAGAAAATCGAAAGAGACAAAGGGAAAGAAAAATAAGACGCAGAATATGGTAGATCCATTGACGGAGGCCGGGCGCTGGCTAGCACGATTACACTTGTCAACAGACGGTAACGTCGGTTCATGGGTACAGAATAAACAGAATTGTGATCCGGTGAATACTGACGGGGATAAACCTTGGAGTGCAAACGGCAGCCTACAGATAAAGAAAGATCAGGTGTATCTGGTTCCAAAGGGACTGCCGGATCTGCAGGGATTGCGTATGATCCAAAACGGATTGATCGTGGGAACAGTCAAAAAAGGTCGATGGGAACCATCACCACAGTTAGCGTTGGCGGTACGGGATCTTACAGACGTACCAAAGGTCTCTCTGGCACCGGAGGATATTCGGATCATGAAATATCTAAAAGGTGAGACCATTGAGATCGAAGACACGTTCCAGGCAAAGACACTGACAGAAACCGATGGATATCTGCTGGTATGTGTAGATGATTTCCCGCTAGGATGGGCGAAATGGACGGCAAATGGCAGATTGAAGAATAAATACTATGCCGGCTGGCGTATGCAATAGATATAGGAGGAAATACTTTGAAAGCGAAAAGAGGTACATTTGGTTATATTGCAACAAGGAAAAGAGGGGTAATTCTGTGGACGGTTTGTCTGGTGGGGATCGCCTTGGCGATCTATATCGTCGGTTTATTATTAAATAAAATGTCTTACCGCAATGTTTTTACAGTGGCGGCGGTGCTGTTTGTCTTACCTATAGCCAAACAGTTGGTTGCACTGATTTTATTATTTCCCTATCATTCTGTGCCGCAGGACCGGTATCAAAAAGTGATGGACAGGTTGCCGCAGGGAGTGGAATTATTCACGGATCTTGTGATTACATCCTCCGAAAAGGTGATGCATCTGGATTTTGTCGTGGTGGGACAGAGACAGGTGATTGGTTTGCTGGGGGATGGGAAGCAGCAGTTGTCCGATGTGCGGCCGTATCTGACGAAAGGAGTACACAACTGGGGCAGTGATTATAAAGTGAAAATCGTAGACAGTGAAAAGATATTTCTGCAGGAATTGCAGAAGATTGATCCGGTCGATGTGGACCCGGAGGAAGAAGCATTGGTGAAATCTTATTTGACGTCTTTGATCGTTTAGTGGGATGAGAAACGAGGTTTGGTATGCAGCAAATAGAGATAACGGATAGAGAGGCGGGGCAGCGGTTAGACCGCTATCTACAAAAGTATATGAAGGTGGCACCGAAGAGCTTTTTTTATAAGATGCTCCGCAAGAAAAATATCACCTTAAATGGCAGGAAAGCTGCTGGTATGGAGCGGTTAGAGGCTGGCGATATCATTTCCCTCTTTTTGTCAGACGAGACGATTGCCAAGTTCCGTGGAATGGATGCGGGGGATCTAACGGTACGGCAAGACCGGAACGGGGATACAGAGCAGCAGGCACGATCGTTGTCGGCAGGATCGCAGAGAAAAGATTGGAAGGAGCTGAAGGTCCTATATGAAGATCGGGATATCCTGGTGATTAATAAGCCGCAGGGAATGTTGTCCCAAAAAGCGGCCAGAGAAGATGTGTCTCTGGTGGAATATATTACAGAGTATCTGTCTGGACAGAATGGAGTGCAGGATACCTTTTCTCCTGGGATTTGCAATCGTTTGGATCGCAATACCACAGGACTGGTGGTGGGGGGAAAATCCGTGCGTGGATTGCAATGGATGAATGCCCTGTTTCGGGAACGGAGGTTACGCAAGTATTATCTTTGTATTGTACAGGGGGTGATACCGCAGGCAGACTGGATCGACGGATATTTGATCAAGGACGGGAAGCATAATACAGTGCATATTGTGAAGCAGCAGCGCGAAAAAGCAGATCGGATCATAACCGAATACGAACCTTTGCAGTATGGGGCGTGGGATGGGGTACGCTATACATTATTGCGGGTACATCTGATCACTGGAAAATCCCATCAGATTCGTGCGCATCTCAGCAGCATTGGCCATCCCCTGATCGGCGATACCAAGTATGGCAGGAAAGAAATCAATCAGGCATTTCGACAACAATTTCAGTTGCGTTACCAACTACTGCATGCATGGGAATTGTACTTGCCGGACAACGATCCCTCCCTGCCGGAAAAGTATTGGGGAAAATATTTCGTTGCCCCTCTGCCGGAGCAGTTTTTGCAGATTATGCGGGAGATGGGTATGCAGCCATTAGAAACCAAAGAGAGGAGAGCATAAGATGCCATCATGGAATTCCAGAGGCCTTCGTGGGTCGATGCTGGAGGAGGCGGTGAATTTTACCAATGAGCGTTACCGCAAGGAACATTTGGCATTGGTGCAGAAGATCCCGACTCCGATTACGCCGATCAATATTGACAAAGAGAAACGTCATATTACCTTGGCGTATTTTGAGCAAAAAAGTACCGTGGATTATATTGGAAATGTACAGGGCATTCCCATCTGTTTTGATGCCAAGGAATGTGCAACGGAACGGTTTGCATTGCAAAACATACATGAACATCAGATGAATTATATGGAGGAATTTGAGCGGCAACAGGGGATCGCTTTCTTGATTATTTATTTCAAAAATGTTGATATCTATTATTATGTGCCCTTTCGGGATGTAAAGGGATTTTGGGATAGGGCAGAGCATGGCGGGCGTAAGAGCTTTCTGCGGGAGGAGCTGGATCAGAGTTATCAAATTAAGACCAGCAATCAAATATTTATCCATTATTTGGAGGCATTGAATCAGGATCTTGCAACAAGGGATGCGTAAAATTTGATTTTGTGTTATACTAATGCTAACGGTCAGGAAAGACTTCTATCTGCAAAGAAGATCACAGATGCATCTGCGGATGGATCTGCGATGCAGAAAAGAGGTAATTATGGCAAAGAAATTTTATTTGGTAGATACGGAAAATGTAGGATCAGTATGGGTAGATCTGTTACCAACGCTGGGGAAACAGGATCATCTGTTGTTGTTTTACACGGTTAATTCTTCCGGTATTTCCTATGAGGATTTACTGCGATTAGTCGGTCAGGAACAAAAGTATGAGATGATTCAGTGTTTCACGGGGCGGAACGGATTAGATTTCCAGCTGGTTTCCTATCTGGGATATCTGATCAAATCAAATGGAAAAGCAGAATATGTCATTATATCCAACGACAATGGATACGATGCCGTGGTTCGGTTCTGGGAAGCGCGTGACATAGCAGTAAGCCGGGTGAGAGGCTCCGTGTTGCGGCGCAGTCTGACCCAGAATAACGAAGAAGATGGCAAACTTCCGGAAGCCGAGGAAGAAGTTCAGCCTGTGGCTGTCAGTGAAGTGCAGAAAAAGACTGCGACAAGGAAAAACAGAAAGAAAAATACGCCGGATGTTGATTTAAGCATCTGGCTCCCGGAGGAAACAAAGGGGGAAACTGATAGGATGATAGAAGTTTTTCAGCAGGAGAATCGGGGAGAAGTGCACAAGATCTATCTGGGATTTGTGAAGCGTTTCGGACAGGAAAAAGGTGTGGCATTTTATCGGGCATTGAAACCACATCTAAACGAAATATACGATCATCTGGTAGAATAGTGCTATTTATTTCTGAAGCAACTGACCGTGTGAACCGCCCCTATCTTTGGCAGAAAGATAGGGGCGGTAAATTTTGCCCTTATTTACCTGATTTTGCACTGACAGGTGGGAAAAGTGCATAGCATAGATTGTAAAAATTTAGTTTGACTTTCCCCATTTTGCCAAAGAATAACTCGTGGTTATCTCTGTAACCGTCTGGTTTGCCGATTATGTCTG
>JAUNIU010000293.1 GCA_030523265.1 Eubacteriales bacterium
CAGACATATGCCAGTCATCATGGTGACTGCCAAAACCACGGAGATTGATAAGGTCAAGGCATTGGATTCCGGAGCGGACGATTATGTGACAAAACCGTTTGGGGTCATGGAACTGATTTCCCGTGTCAAAGCATTGTTGCGGCGCAGTATGGGGTTAGGGGAACATGAGATATTGACATTGGAGGAAATCACCATCGAACCGGATAAACGGGTTTGTACGGTACAGGGAGAGGCAGTCGAACTAACGTATAAGGAATATGAACTGCTATATCTACTGGTACAAAATGCCGGGATTGTCCTGAAACGGGATGTACTGATGGAACGGATCTGGGGAACGGATTATGTAGGGGAATCCCGGACCTTGGATATGCATATCAAGACATTGCGTCAGAAGTTAGGGGAAGCCAGCAGACATATTAAGACGGTGCGGAATGTGGGGTATCGGGCAGAATGAAAAATAAAATAAACAGCCGGTTTATGTTGCTGGTGGCGCTGGCGATCATATTAACCGTAACCTTGACAACAATATTATATTATAAAGTATTTCAAAAAGAAGTGATCGAGAATTTGACCGCATATGCCAAAATCGTGGAAGAGACTGGGGTGTTAGAGACGGAGGAGGAAGGGGTTATAGATCGTTTGCATCTGGAAAATCCCAATATCCGCATTACGGTCATCAGTGAAGATGGGACTGTCCTATATGATACGGTGGCGAATCCGGGAGATCTGGATAATCACCGGGACCGCCCCGAGATCCGGGATGCTTTTGCGAAAGGGGAGGGGCAATCGATTCGGCGTTCTTCTACCATCAATAAATCCAATTACTACTATGCGGTGAGACTGGATCGTGGCAGGGTGCTTCGTGTGGCGAAAGAAGCAAGCAGTATATTTAACCTGTTTACGGGTGTATTCCCTGCGGTAATTGCCATCGCGATTTTATTGTTCTTGTTGTGTAATCTGTTGGGGCACTATCTGACAAAGAGCCTGATATCTCCCATTGAACAGATGGCGGAAGATATGGATCATCTGGAACGGGTAGACACTTATAAGGAGTTAATGCCTTTTATTGATCTGATTCGGACACAGCATGAGGATATCTTAAAGAATGCTAAGATGCGGCAGGAATTTACCGCCAATGTTTCTCATGAATTAAAGACACCTCTCACTTCCATCTCTGGTTATTCGGAGTTGATTGAAAACGGGATGGCCACAGAGGAAAATGTCACCAGATTTGCCGGGGAAATTCATCGCAATGCCACACATTTGTTGTCGTTGATAAACGATATTATCAATTTGTCAGAACTGGATGATTCCAGTTCAAGACAGATCGTGATGGAAGAAATTGATTTATATCAGATTGCAGAAAACTGTGTCAACATGGTGGAACCATTAGCAGATAAGTTTGGTATTACGTTGCATTTATCTGGAGAAAGCCGATGCCTTATGGCGAACCGGGATTTGATGGAAGAACTGGTCTATAATCTCTGTGACAATGCCATCCGTTATAATCAGGAAGGTGGAAATGTCTGGGTGCAGGTGGGACCGAATCTGGAAGTCCGGGATGATGGGATCGGGATATCTCAGGAAAATCAGGAACGCATCTTTGAACGCTTCTTCCGGGTAGATAAAAGCCGTTCCAAAAAGACGGGTGGGACCGGACTGGGACTGGCCATCGTGAAGCATATCGTGGAGTTGCACGAAGCGGAGATCAGCATTGATAGTGAAGAGGGGAAGGGAACCCGAATTGTCATAAGTTTTGCGGATTTATGATTCACATAAATATAATAGATTAGAAAGGTATGTTTATTGCGGATGTTGCAGTGAATATACCTTTTTTGTATTGTTTGCTTTGGTTTGGCATGGGTTCTTATGTTGATTGGATGATTTTAGTCATCAGATACAATACTTGTTCAAATAAAGTAAGTTCCTATTCTCTCTATATATTAGTCGCGTGGGATCATAAAGACTGCCGGCATAAGGAATTTATTGCATGGACTATGAAATTATAGTAAAATCTTCTTGTATCTATTGTGCTATAAGGTAACGATATGGCAGGAATGGTAGTCTATAAAGATGAGGGAGAATAAGCGGATGAAAAAGATCAGGAAATGGAGAAAAGTTATAATTTTAATTTTAGTATGTGCTATGTTGAGTGTATTTCCAACAGACTGTGCAAGTGCAGCGGTTAGC
>JAUNIU010000294.1 GCA_030523265.1 Eubacteriales bacterium
TTTGTCTTGTGCATCCCGTTATTCCCTTTGGCAAGCTGATCCTGCAGCATGTGGTTGTACTCTGTCCGGATTTCATCAAAGTCATCCCCACAGGCGGGAATGTCGATCATTTTCTGGTATTCGGAAAAGTTGATATGCTGGTTCAGAAAGGAAAGCTGGAAGTGAATGGAAGAATCGAAATAATTTAGAAAGTCACACCAATTTTCAAAGATCGCCGCTTTATCTTCCTGCATGGCGAGCTGATAATTGATATCATAGAAGCGGACTGTTTTGGAATATCGTCCGTCGTTCCCGTAAAAGATGCCATCCTTATACATGGCTTTGTAAGGGATGCTCTGCTGGGTAGACAGTTCTTTTTTTGCTTTTTCCCGCTTCGTCGGACGTTTATCGTGTCCATGGAGCGCCGGTGAAAATCGTTTTTTCCCGGCGGAGTTGTTATTCTTTTTTGCGCTTCTGTAAGCGCCGGATTTTGCTTTCAAAGATTTTTGCCTCCTTTTGCTCAAAATCCTCCAACTGTTCAAGCTGGGAATAGTAATTGTTCGTTTGGAATGTTCTGACCTGATTTCCGGTCAAGAATTTTAGATAATTGATTAAGATTTTTTCGAAGGGAAGTCCATCTTTTTCGTACATAGCGAGAAAGAAAAATGGAAGCATGATCAAGACCATGCAGATACCGGATACGGATGTACCCAGAATATCTTTTGTAAATACATAAAAAGGAATTCCGACGAGAGCGCCGGCTCCGAAGCAGATGATCTGCCGTTTTGTCAGGTTAAAGGCTACTTTGGATTTGACTTTTGACAAGTCCTTTGGGACTGTCACAAATGCCATGGGTTTTACCTCCTTCCGTAGAAATAGAATTCAGTTCGATTGTGCTGTCTACTTCGTTTCCCCATACGTCCCAGCCAAGAGTCGTCTGCCGGGCGAATAATTCAATCCGAGGAAGATCGCCTGCCAGATCCACAATCCGATCTCTTGCAGCATCTGGTTTTTTACTGTGTTCTTCCAGATGGGAAATAATAATCTGCTTTACATTTTTGGAAATTCTTTTAGGGTTGCCTTTGGTTGCCAAAAGGCAGATTTCAGCATTAGAGCGAGTCCAGTAGCCCATTCCCAGAAATAGATTTTCGGATTTCCGGCATTGTTTGACCCATACAAAAGCAACTGTCTTATAGGTGAAGCCCCATGCTTCCATGATACTCCATGCTTCCTGAAGCAAGGGGAAGGTAATCCATAGAAACAGGATGCAGTCTTTGGCTGCCAGCTGTGAGACAGGCAGCGCTTTGATATCCTCGATGCTCATGGTAGGATAATGACTTTCTGCACTTCGCCCTTTCTCTTTGCTGCTCCAGGCACGGTAAGACCAGGGAGGATCTGCATAAATGATGTTATATTTCTTGTTCATGCCATCCTCCTTTAGTGGGTTCCGAATAATGCTTTCGATAGGCTGCCGGTTTTCATAAGAGCAAAGCAGAGTAATACTGTATAGGCTCCAACTGAAAACAGTGCAGAATGGATGTCGGAGGCAACTGTCAGATTGTTTACAAGGACTGCGTAGATGGCGACGATCACCATCATAAAGAAGCCCTGGAATCCGAGGGCAAACAGGGATTTGAAGTAGTTTGTTCCGATATGTCCCCATTCCCGGTTGCTCATAGTGGCAAATGGGATCGGGGCGATGGAAACCGTTAAGTAGATCTCAATCATTCGACCATATAGAATGACCGTGATGAGAATCGACATGATTTTGAGACACAGGCTGATAATCAGTGTCTCAACGGCAAGCTGCAACAGACCACCGATTTCCATTGTTTTCATTTCTGTCTGCATGGTGGTAATCGTTGCTTGGATGTCAACACTTGTGCTGTCCGTGATTAAATTACCTGATTGTGTGATTACGTGCTGGGCTAAATCAAAGACCGCCATTGTGATCGTAAAGGTATTGCTGACCAGATAAACTGCAACAGCGGCTTTGAAGAAAAATCGGAAGAACATGAACGTATCAAAATCGTGCATGTTATTCTTTTCAGTAACCATAGTAATCAACTCATAACACAAGACAAAAGTGATGATAATTCCCGCTATCGGAACCATGACATTATTGGAAAGATTTTCTATCATGGAAAAGATGCTGGAGTTCCATGTCTGTGGAGTCTTTCCAACTTCTGTAGCAATGGTTCCGACTTT
>JAUNIU010000056.1 GCA_030523265.1 Eubacteriales bacterium
TCTGCAATTCCACAGCAAAGAGGTCTGCATCTGTTTTTTCGATCACGGTGCTACTGTTGTCTTCTGTCACAGGCTGTCCATCGGATTCTTTTGTCTTTTGCGTCTTTGACACGGAACTGCATCCACACAGATTGACAACGAGTGCCAAGACTAAAGCAATGGAAACCCCCTGATATATCTTTCGTATCTTTTTCATTATTATAGACCGCCTTTCCGAAAAAACTATCCACATCAGAATTATCATTATTTATTTCTTCTATTGTAGCTTCTGCCAGTATCTTATATATTTTCCTGCACTGAATGCAGTTGGTGAGCCTTTGTAAAAACTTATTTTCTTCACCTAAAAGATCCCTCCACAAAATCAGTATAAGCCATTAGTCCATTTCCACGTATAGAAATTATATGGTATCCAGGTATTATCTCTCTTATATGTTATTGTCTGAACTAGTATCCTCTAAATTAATTGATTAATATTAGCTATTAATTCACAGCATTACCTTATTTTTGTTAGAAACGTATCATCCAATAGAAAAATTATACTACACCAACCACCGTTTCTCCTTTTCAAAGAACAAAATCATTCAACAAATTTCGACACAGAGCAAGGCATATCTTTCTCATAAACAAATTTACAGTTTCGTATGTATATTAATATAGAGGATACACACTTGTACACCATCAAAAGTGCACACCTTCCTTGACAGGTTGCATAAAACGTGTTATACTTGCGAAACATACTTAGTACAGCTAGGGGTTGTACTGGTTTCGACGGGCTCACTGAAGATGGAGAAGCTGTCCGTGGTCGGGCACCACGTTAAAAGTCCGAATTTAAAATTAAACGCTGAAGATAATTTAGCACTGGCTGCCTAAGCGCAGCCCATCGGCCCTGGCGTCCCGCCGTCAGGATCACCGGTGTCAAACCGCGGGACACTCTGATTCTTAAGCTTTGCGGAGTCAGAAAATATATGAAGCTACCAAAGGATATAGCCTGTTAGTGGGCGATATCCGGAGGGAATGTTAAAACACTGACTATGACAGTAGAAGTACATTGGATCTGAGTTCGGACGCGGGTTCGATTCCCGCCAGCTCCACTCAAAAAGGAGTGTTACCTGATAGAATATTAAGATGTTCTACCAGATAACACTCCTTTTTCATTGCTTTCAAAGCAGTCAATACATAAGCTTTTGACGCCGGAATATTTATTGAGATTCCCACCACGATGTTTAATACAGGTTGGATACCTTAAATTTCCGCTCCGCCTCCCGCCGCTGATCTTTCTTGGCAATATCCTGCCGTTTATCGTAGAGTTTCTTACCTTTGGCCAAGCCGATCTCCACTTTCACCAGGCTGCCCTTGAAATATACATTCAAAGGCACCATAGTATACCCCTTTTGGGCGATTTGCCCCTCTATTTTGCGGATCTCATGCCGATGCAGCAATAACTTGCGCACTCTCAGCGGGTCCTTATTAAATATATTTCCTTTTTCATAAGGGCTGATGTGCATATTATACACATAGACTTCCCCTTTCTCAATGCGGATAAATGCTTCCTTGATACTACATTTCCCCATACGCAGAGACTTTACCTCCGTTCCGGCTAAAGATATCCCTGCCTCATATTTTTCCTCAATAAAGTAATCATGGAATGCTTTTTTATTACCCGCGATCAATTTCTTTGTTTCCTTTGCCATCTCTATCCTCCATGCCACTTCCCACAGCCCGATCTGCCAATATGACTTTTGCTATTCTTTTTCCTCTGCCCTCTTGGCAGCTACTAATTTCGCGAAAGCATCCTCCGCCTTCTGTTGCTTTTCCTCGATCCCGGACGCAGGCGCTTTTGCTGTGCTATCCTCTCCTGCCGCCTGGGAATCCTCCGCATCCGCTATGACAAAATCAATGCTTCGCGTAAGCTTGTCCACCGCAGACACCGTGATCCGAAGCGGTTCTCCTAATTTATACAATTTCCCGGTGCGTTCTCCCACCATCTGATATTTTTCTTCCTCAAAGTAATAGTAGTCTCCCGGAATATCTGCCACATGTATCATACCTTCGATGGTATTCGGCAGTTCTACATACATTCCCCAGGTGGTAACTCCAGAGATCACGCCATCGAAACTCTCTCCGATGAACTGTTCCATGTATTCTGCCTTTTTCATCTTCTCCACTTCCCGCTCCGCATCATCTGCCCGCCGCTCCAAACGACTGGCCTCTGCCGTCACATCCGGCAAAATCTGCTGATAATGGCTGATCCGTTTCTCCTCCAGCCTGCCATGAATGTTTTCCTTGATGATACGGTGTATCTGCAAATCCGGATAACGCCGGATCGGTGACGTGAAATGGCAGTAATACTTCATCGCCAGTCCAAAATGTCCCTCGCAGTCTGTGGTATACTTCGCCTGCTTCATGGAACGCAATGCCAGTCTGCTAATCAGACCTTCCTCCGGTGTGCCAGCTGCTTTCGCCACCAGCTTTTGGATCTCTTTCGGATGAATTTCATCTTCTGCCCCGGTCTTGATGGTATATCCAAAATTATGGATAAAGATACTCAACTGCTGGATTTTCTCACTGTCCGGTGTCTCATGCACACGATATACAAACGGTAATTCCTGCCAAAAATATTCCTCTGCCACCGTCTGATTCGCAGCCAGCATAAATTCTTCAATGATACGATGCGCATTGTTGCGCTCATATTCCATCACATCCAATGGCTTACCGTCTGGATCAAGTATGATCTTGCTCTCTGGAAAATCAAAATCAATGGAACCACGTTTTTCCCTGCGCTTCCGCAGGATTGCCGCCAGCTCATACATCAACGCAAACATCGGAATCAATTCCTGATATTCCTGCCGCTCTTGGGGATCTTCCAGTTCAATAATCTTATTCACACTGGTATAAGACATCCGGCGGTTTACATTGATCACCGCTTCCTCAATACTGTGTTCTATGATTTCCCCCTTGGCATTAATCGTCATCATACAAGACAGCGTCAGGCGGTCCACTCCCTGATTCAGAGAACAGATCCCGTTGGATAATTTATGCGGCAGCATCGGAATCACACGATCCACCAGATATACACTGGTGCCACGCTTCACCGCTTCCTTATCTAGCGGCGAATATTCCGTGACATACTGGCTGACATCAGCAATATGCACCCCCAGATGATAGAGATCCCCTTCCTTTGTCAGAGTAATGGCATCATCCAGATCTTTGGCATCCTCTCCATCGATGGTCACTGTCTGCAAACCACGATAATCTGCACGTCCTGCCTTCTCCGATTCTGCTACTTCCTCCGGGATATCCTTCACCTGATCCATCACGGCATCGGGATATTCCTCCGGCAAACCATATGCTTTGATCACAGACAAAATATCTACTCCCGGATCGTTGATGTGTCCTATGATCTCGATAATCCTTCCCTCTGGATTGCGATTCTCATCACCATAGTCTGTGATCTCCACCACCACTTTATGTCCCGTGATTGCCCCTTTGGTATCTGCTTTTGCAATATAGATATCCTTGGTAAACTTCTGATTATCTGCCACCACAAAACCATAACTTTTGCTGCTGGAATATGTGCCCACCAAAATGGCATTGCCACGCTCCAGTACGCTCACCACTTCCGCTTCTTTCCGTTTGCCGTGTTGCTTCGCATCCACTGCGATACGCACAGTATCCCCATCCATGGCATTCAAAGTTCGATGGGCGGCGATAAAATAATCTTCGTCTTCTCCTTCCACGCGCACAAATCCAAACCCTCTCTGCGTGGCCATAAAACGCCCCTGTAACAGATGGTCTGCCATCGGCTGCACTTTTCCTTTTTGTGTAATATGCAGCTTCCCCTCGGACGCCAATTCTTCAATCACCCGGCGCAGATCCTTCTTCTCTGCTGCCGGCACCTGCAGTACCATCGCCATCTCTTTTACAGACATGGGCATATATTCCCGATCTGTTATAAAATCATATACCAGACTTTTCTTCGCTTCTGCTTCTTCTCTCGTCATACGCATCCCTCCTCGCAACTGGCATATCTGCCATAAAAAGTAAAAACGGGATTGCAAACAGCCGCATGCTATTGGCAATCCCTGATATCACATGTATTTGTCCAAAGACTACTGGAAAATCTTTAAGTTTAATACTAAAGATAATACGACAAACAATACTGCTAAAATCTTCGTAGCTAACTCCAGGCCACCCTCCATAGAACGGCTCTTATTCTTACCCCAATAAGACTCCGCAGCACCACTGATGGCACCTGTCAAGCCTGCCTGCTTACCTTCCTGTAATAATACCACTACCGTCAAAATACAACATACCAAAATGTATACCAACAACAATATCGTATGAATATTATGAATCATCGAAACTTCCTCCATTCTACCTGCATATCTCTGTTCGGTGTGTTTCTGCCTGACCTCCATAACGGCTACACCAGTCAGAAATCACACCTATACATATTAACACAGAGTTTTTATCATTTCAAGTATTATTTCTTGATTAACAATGATTTTCCTGTCATCTCTGCCGGCTGCTCTAATCCCATGATCTCTAACAGGGTCGGCGCGATATCTGCCAAACATCCGCCCTCCCGCAGAGTATATGCCTCATCATAGTTCACCAGGATAAACGGAACCGGATTCGTAGTATGTGCGGTATGAGGCTCCCCGGTCTCATAATCAATCATCTTTTCAGCATTCCCATGATCCGCACAGATAAACAAGGCACCGTCCACTTCTTTGACCGCATCCACCGCTGCGCCTACACACTGGTCGATACGCTCCACTGCCTTGACTGCCGCCGGGATCACACCTGTATGACCCACCATATCTGGATTTGCAAAGTTGATAACGATCACATCATATTTTCCAGAGGTAATGGCAGCATTCAGACGTTCCCCTACTTCCGGAGCACTCATTTCCGGCTGCAAATCATAGGTCGCAACTGCCGGAGACTTCACCAAAGAGCGTTCCTCATCTTTATTCGGCTCCTCCACACCTCCGTTAAAGAAGAATGTGACATGGGCATACTTCTCGGTCTCTGCCAGACGAAGCTGTGTCTTGCCATTGGCAGCCAAATACTCGCCAAAGGTATTGACAATATTTTCTTTCTCAAAAGCTATCTGCTTGTTACCAATGGTCTCATCATAATCCTTGAAGCAGACAAACGTTACTGGCATAAAACCGTGAACGCGGTTAAAGTGATCAAATGTTTCATCACAAAAAGCACGGGTGATCTGACGCGCACGGTCTGGACGGAAATTAAAGAAGATAATGGAATCACCGGCACCAATGGTCGCCACAGGCTTTCCATCTCTTTCTACTACTGTCGGTACCACGAACTCATCGGTCACATCCTCAGCATAAGAATCCGCCACTGCCTGTACGGCATCCGTCGCCTTCTTGCCTTCTCCAGCCACTAATGCATTATATGCCTTCTCGATGCGGTCCCAGTTGTTATCCCGGTCCATCGCATAGTAACGTCCGTGTATGCTGGCGATCTGTCCCACACCGATCTCATCAATCTTTGCCTGTAATTCTGCCACATAATCCTTGCCGGATGCCGGAGGTGTATCACGTCCATCCAGGAAACAATGTACATACACTTCTTTGACATCATTTCTCTTTGCCAACTCCAATAATGCATACAGATGGGTGTTGTGACTATGCACACCACCATCCGACAACAGACCGAACAGATGCAGTTTGGAACCGTTCCTTTTCACATTATCAATCGCGTTTAATAACACCTTATTTTCAAAGAAATCACCATCTTCAATTGACTTGGTGATACGGGTCAAATCCTGATAAATGATACGGCCGGCACCAATATTCATGTGCCCAACCTCGGAGTTCCCCATCTGACCATCCGGTAAACCGACATGCAGGCCACTGGCATTCCCTTTCTGGAATGGACAGGTAGCCATCAACTCGTCCATCACCGGGGTATTCGCCATAGCAATGGCATTCCCCTCTGTCTTATCGTTTAATCCATAACCATCAAGTACCATCAAAACAACCGGTTTTTTACTCATATTTCTGTCCTTTCTATGCCTTGCTTAAAATAATCATCAAAACATCCTAATCATATTATTGTCAGATGTTACAAAACAACACCTCATAATCCAACATAAAAGTATACATGATTTAAGCAGGCAAGTCAATGATCCACTTTTCTTAAGTTTGGGCATTTTCAGAAACCATTACACAGTTATATAATATAGTACATATCCGCGTACACAAACCACATAGGCCGAAATAACCGCATAATCTGCCATACACCGATTCCTTTGAGATCATATTCGGTCAACAGTTCAAATTTTGCCTGCATACTCCTGGCATCCTCAAACCACACCTCGTGTTGTCTCCCCTCCTGCGTATATGTAAAAAACGGTGACTGGGCTGTGGTATCAAACTGGATCACTGCATCGTTTTGGATGGCAATTTGCACCGCTTCGATGTTGCCAATGGTGACAGCCTTACTCTCCCCGCGGACATAGGGGAGTGTCCAGTCATAGCCATAGTTGGAAATACCCAGATTGATTTTTTCGGAAGGAATCTCCGTCAACGCATATTCCACCACCTGACGCACTTTATTCAGCGGAGATACCGCCATGGCAGGACCATAGGTATATCCCCATTCGTAGGTCATCAGAAGCACTTCATCTGCGGCTTCCCCCAGTCCCCGATAATCTTTTCCCTCGTATAACAGTCCCATTTGATCTGCCGAGGTCTTGGGGGCAAGAGCAACACTGACCGACTTGCCTTGCTGATTCATGCTGGCTCTCAACTCCGCTACAAATTCTGTAAACAGATCCCGATCCTCTGCCAGAATATATTCAAAGTCCACATCCACCCCGCCATATCCTTTTTCATTGGTGAGATCCTGCAGTTGTTGGATCAAATGATTTTTGGCTTCCGTATCCCTTAGGATAGCGTGAATTAATTGATTGTTAAAAAGACCATCTTCCCCAAATGGTGTCAGTACCAGTACAGAGGTGACCCCCACTTCAGCCGCCTCCAAAAGCATCCAGTCCTCTGAAACCGTCGGCGGCACCAGATCCCCCTGTGTTGTGAATCCATAAGAAAAAATCAGCAGATTCGTCAGATACGGTAAAGTTTGCTGCAAGACCCACGGGCTGATAAAGGGATATGCATATCCACTGGCAGTGGCGGTACGCTTATTTTCCCTTTCCTCCCCACCGGGTACCAGAACCGCCTGTCCCACCGCCAGTTTATATGGATAGGGAATCTGATTGATATAGGAGATTTCCTCCACGTTTCCTCCATATATATTGGCAATACTGTCAATGGTATCACCGGGTTCTACAAGATAAATCAACATGATAACTCTCCGGGTATTTGTTTCTTTTATTGTATGCACCAGACAATTTTATCATGCCCTTGCGTTTGTGCATTTTTAATTTATTTTTTTCTGCGAAAAGGCCATGCTGCTATAAGCAGCATGCGCAATATGCATATAAATTGCATCCGGAAAACGAGTTTTCCGCGTGCAATTTTATGCAATATTTCCACATCACAGTTTGTGATGTGGACTTTTCACACCAGTTCATGCAAAATGCGGAAACGCAAGTATCATACAAAATGCAGAAACTCAAATGCAGATGTAGGTTTGTCAAATTGCAGAAAAATTGACAGCACACAAGCGGGCATGATAGAATAATACGGTTGTCAGTGAACTGCAGACATATCACCGTTTAGGGGATATTGCCATGCAGACTGAAAAGGGAATGCAGTGAGAAGCTGCAGCAGCCCCCGCTACTGTATGAATGATGTGTTTTTTATAGCAAATCCATGGAAGCGATAACATCCCGATTTCAGATATAATCTGCTGCCACAGTTATATCACAGATCAGAATGTAACCGCAGATATGCTTTGCCGAAGCACCACTGTAGTATATCCCATGGCATCAAACAGAAACAAAATCCAATTTGCGCCATCGGATCACTATGGGAAGGGAAAAACACAGCCTGAGTTCAAGCCAGGAGACCTGCTGACACACCTTGCACGATTCGTATTTCGGGAGGAAATCGACCGCAAAATTTATGAAAATCAGAAAGGAAAACAAATGAAGACAAGAACAAGAAAAGTGTTAAGTTTGATGCTGTCCTTTGCCTTGCTGCTCAGTTCCGTATCCGGAATCACATTTACCACAGCAAGCGCCGCAGAGACAGCCAAAAAAATCATCGTCTATGTGGCAGCAGAAGGCACAAATGCATCCGGTGCATCTGTGACCGTTGAGAAAACACCGGTATTACTGGACGAGGGCAGCACAGCCGTGGATGCCATCAGACCCGTATTAGATGCAACATATCCAGAAGACTATGTGATCTCCACCAGTGAATGGGGCGATTTATTAGAAGCCATTGGCGAAGTAGAACAAACCGCAGACTGGTCTGCATATTGGAACTTCTGTGTCAATGGAGAAATGGCTTCCCTGGGTATCAGTTCTTATGTATTACAAGATCAGGATCAGATCAGTTTGATCTATGGCGGTTATCCTCTGCCTGTTTCTGAATGTTCCAGCTATGCCAACGACACCTCATTAGCCCCTGATCAGGCGGCACAGGCAGCATTATTAGAAAATGCCAAGGCACAGCAGGCATTATTGGCACAAAAGATATATGAAAACAACTTGCAAAACGGAGCATATGTTCCCGGCATCGAAGATACCAGCGGACTGTATGTGGTATTTTCTCTGGCACAGGCAGGTTTCCAGGCAGATGCCTACTATGATGCCGTTGTCAATAAAATCAATGCACAGTTTACAGCCATCAAAAACAATGGTTCCACCTACGGCACCGTATATGATGCTGATATCACCTATGACTATCTGGACAGCAATGCCTATGCCATCAGCAATTATTGTAAAATTGCCTTATGTTTATCCGCATTGGGACAGGATATCACAGATGTATCCGGCATCAATCTGGTTGAAAAAATCACCGATAAAAACGTCTATGACGCTGCTACCAACGATACTACCTTGTCTCGTGATACATTAATTTTATTCACCATGGACGGAATCCAGGCAAACTGGCCAACCAGCGAGACTTCTATCAAAAAGGCTGATCTGATCAACCGGGTATTGGATGATGTAGAGACACAGATTGCCACCAGTTTTGTATGGAGTTCTTTTGATTCCGCTGCCATGATTATTCAGGCATTGGCACCATACACAGAGACAAGCGTGGAGGGTGTTGACCAGGCAGCTGTTTCTGCCGCTTGTAATCAGGTGATCGGTTTATTATCCAATATACAGAATCCGGATGGCACCTATGTTTCATACGGTGCAAGCAATCCATGGACTCTGGCACAGGTCATGATCACGACTGGTTTATTCCAGATCAACCCATTATCGGATACCCGTTTTATCAAGAATGGAAAGACTTTATTTGATATCTCTGCCACCTTTGTGGATACAGAGAATGAAACCGTAGATACCCAGTTGATCGGCGGTGAATATGCATTCCAGCCAGAGCAGCTTCTGCGGGGCTTGAATGCATGTATCCGCACGGAAGACGGACAGAAGGGTCTGTACGACATGACAGAGCCAACCTATACTGCCAAAGTATCCGCTACTCAGCAGATCATCAACAGCAAGATGGTCGCACCGATCGCCGATCAGATCTATACCGGCAAAGAAATCACACCGACCGTAACCATCACGGCAGATCAAAAGAAACTGGTAGAAGGTACGGATTACACAGTAAGCTATATCAATAATACAGAAATCGGTACCGCTTATGCGATCATTACCGGAAAAGGCACTTGGGCAAATACCAGCATCAAAGTGGCATTTCAGATCGTAGAAAAGAAGCAGACATTGGATAACAATACGAACAATGACAAAAACACTGGCAGCAGTCAGACGGTCAGCAAGAATACACCTAGTCCTGCACCGACCGGTACACAGCCAAAGCAGAGTACCAGCAAATTAACAAAGCCAGTGATTAAAAAGCTGACTTCTGCGAAAAAGAAAACACTGACAGTAGCATTTAAGAAAGTGAAAAATGCCAAGAAATATAAGATTCAGATTTCTACCAATAAGAAGTTTACCAAAAATGTAAAGACCAAAACCGTAACTTCTGTAAAGAAAGTCACATTTAAGAAACTGAAGTCCGGCAAAAAATACTATGTTCGTATTTGCGCAATCAAGGGCAAACAAAAGAGCAAATGGAGTAAGGTAAAGAGCAAAAAGGTAAAATAAACTTTATCCCATATGATACGTCAGCAGGCACAAATGTCTTACTATGAATTACTGACGGGGATTTGCTAAAAAAGGGCGGGTGCATCCGGTTACTATGGATGCACCCGCTTTTTCATGATCCAAAGCTTCTGCCTTGCGAGATAACCACTGGCGAAGATCACTCGGTGGCAGGTAAGAATATGGCAGCCCTGCAAAGAAAAGTCTCCTTACTTTTCCCATCTGCCCGATGCACCACAGGGCAGTACCAAACCATTGTATGATACTGGCAGTCCGATCTCCTGTGCTTCCACATGCCCACCAAACTTGCGCGTCACCTCTGTATTGATCAGATAAGATAATACAGCCGGCTGCAATCCAGTGGTATAGGAATTTACCAAAAAGAACAGGGGATCTTCTGACAGAATCTTAGTACACAACTGAATCAACGGATGAATCTTTTCCTCTATCTTCCAGATCTCCCCCTTAGGGCCGCGGCCATAGGATGGCGGATCCATGATAATCCCATCGTAGTGATTCCCCCTGCGAATCTCACGTTCCACAAACTTCACACAATCATCCACCAGCCAGCGTATCGGACGATGGGACAAACCGGATGCGGCGGCGTTATCCTTCGCCCAGGTCACCATCCCTTTCGACGCATCCACATGGGTCACACAGGCTCCCGCCGCTGCCGCTGCCAGGGTAGCCCCTCCCGTGTAGGCAAACAGATTCAATACTTTAACCGGACGCCCTGCCTGACGGATCTTATCACCGAACCAGTCCCAATTCACCGCCTGCTCCGGGAATAATCCGGTATGTTTGAATTGGAATGGCTGCAAATGGAATGTCAGATCCCGGTAATGAATCTGCCAGGTCTGTGGTAGATCAAAAAATTCCCATTCGCCTCCACCCCGATTACTGCGGTGATAATGTCCATTACAATGTTTCCAGCCCTTTGCCTTTTTCGGTGTATCCCAGATCACCTGGGGATCTGGTCTGATCAAAATATAATCTCCCCATCGTTCCAGTTTTTCACCGCCGGAAGTATCTATCACCTCATAATCCTTCCAATGATCTGCTATCCACATAGTAACCTCCATTCCAAACCGTTTTTCACAGTATATCCTCTTACACTCGCAAAATATCTAACGTATGCGCCGCTGCGCCGATCAAATCCGGTCTCTCACACACCGACAGATGATATTGGATAAACAATGCAAACGTTTCCTCATCCATGGCATTTAATGTCTGCCGCATATAATTTGCCGGGCCATCCGGCGTCAATATCCGCTCCCGGGTCACCCCCACCGTCTCGTTGATGCGAAGAATATCTTCCGTCCGTACATACTCATACAGATCTTTCGGATTTGACACACAGTGAAAATCCCCCTCCGTCAATCTGCCATCTTCCAGACATTCCCGTACATGACCATCCCGGAACCCATACAACAGCACACCATATTCATTCATCAGATAAGCCACCATGATGCGGCCTCCCGGTCTCGTCACCCGCTTCGCTTCGGATAATGCCTTGCACTTATCCTCAAAACTGTATAAATGATACATCGGACCGAACAGCAATGTCAAGTCATAACTATTGTCCTGAAAACGGGACAGATTTAACGCATTTCCCTGATATGCTTTCACTGTACTATTTTTCGACTTCAGAATGCCTAGATTATATTTGACTAATTCCACTGCTGTCACATCATAGCCTTCCTCTGCCAGCGCAATGCTATAGCGTCCTGTACCGGCTCCCACATCCAGAATTTTGATGGCAGCATTGCGGGAATCTGTCTCTCCCATCTCCGACGGTTCCCCTGCACTATTATCACCCAATGCCTCCGTCCGGGTCTGCTTTAAGGCATCCAGGCATTGATGAATATATTTCATTGAGGTTACATACTCCACGATGCCATGTCGCCTGGACAGACGTTTATCCTCACAAAATTTATTATAATGTTCTTCTAATTCTGTCACGCTGGTTTCCTCTCCTGTTTTTTGTCACTGCTCTTCTGTGGCAGCCTCCAAGCCGCCAGTCCCAACACAAAGATCCCCACCAGGATCTGCAACGGATAAAATAATACGTACTGCTCCGGAATTAACAGAGCTAACACCAGTATCGCCCCAGCCGGAGGAAAATATAGCCGCATCAGATACATGCACAGAATCATGACCAGCACTGCCGGAATCGCCACAATATATAAAGGCAGCGGATTTTCCAAAGTCATGCTGAGATAATAACGGGCAAATGTCCCTGCCAAAGCGCAGATCGTCACCAGTTCCATCACAGACACCAGCCGTCCCCTCGCCGGATGCTCCCTAACTGCTAACTCTGTAAATGCCACCAACAAAGGCGGCGCGACACAAAAAGGTAGTTGAAATACAAAGGCAATGTAGATCAGCACCGTCACTGCGATACATCGAAACACCATATTCTGCAACGAGACAACATGCAGGGATGGCTTCCACTGATAATCCACACCTTTCCGGACACCAGCCTGTACCAATACCGCACGAAAAATCACGATGCCTACACATAAAAAGAATACCGCCAACGGATAAACAATACCTGTGGTTTGCAGTAATACCGGTAAAAGAATCGCGGAGATCATTGGCGCTAATGTCGTCCCGGAACATACGTAGATGATCTGACTGACCACATAAGCCACCGCCATCTGTATCCACAGACTGCCTGGCAGAAATGCCACAATACATTCCCCTGCGATGGCGCATAGCGTAATACAAAGCACCAAACGAAGATAATCGGTGCGCCAAGCCAGTTTCGGTGCCAGAAATGCTCCCACTGCCAGTGCTGCCGTCTCCGGGAAAATAATTTCCCGTTCTCCCAGATATTCCGATGCATATACCATCGCCACGATGATTACCGAAGTACAGAGCCCGCCCCAGAGTATCCCGGATTTTGCTTCTGTTTCCTGCTGTTTGTTCATATTACTATTAGTCCTTCCCTGTCAAATTACACTTTATTGTAACACGTTTCCAGGATTCCCGCACCTATGAAATTTGCCATCTGGTCGTTTCTTTTCCATAAAAAAGAAAAATCATAACAGGGATGTTGGTGATCCCTGTTATGATTTTCATGTTTTTATCATAATAAATCGAGAACTAACTTGGATGGTATATCAAGACCATCTTATACATTCTCTTATTTTACCTTATAAGAAACTTTCTTACTGGTGTTACCTGCGGCATCCTTTATATAAAGGGTAAGCTTCGTATTCTTTTTCAGTTTCTTGGTCTTAACGGTAAATTTACCCTTTGCATTTACCTTTGCCTTGTATGTTTTCTTGCCAATCTTGACATAAACTGTAGTCTTTGCTTTGGCTGTACCAATCACCTTTTTCGTGTTTTTCTTTGCCTTCTTGACAGACGGTTTCTTTAACTGCTGATTCTTTACACGAACAGATGTTGTGCCAGACACCTTACCAAACTGGCTGGTGACATTTGCCTTGATCACCGTGCCTACCTTTAAGCTCGCTGTCTTTACACTCCATGCACCCTTGCTATCCGCTGTGGCACTATAACTCTTACTGCCTACCACAACCTTTACAGTGCTGCCTGCTACCGCTGTTCCGGAAACCACCGTAGTTCCCGATTTATAAACACGGATCGCCGGAGCTGCCGGTGTATCAAATTCTGTAATTCTGACTGGCAATCCATATGCATTTCCATAAATGTCGATCATACGAATGGTGTAATAACCATCTCCGCCAGCAGAGGTAATCGCATAAGTTCCTCCGTTGGCAATAACAGGACAGCCATCCCAAAGGATTCCCACTCCAGGATCTGATCCAGTACCTTCTTTGATTTGAATCTTCTCAGCATC
>JAUNIU010000295.1 GCA_030523265.1 Eubacteriales bacterium
TTAAAGTCCTCAGGAAATTGTCCCTGATATTCTTCACAAATTACTTTAGCCGCTTTTTGCATATTTTTTGCACGGGAGTAATAACCAAGCCCCTCCCACAGCTTCAGCAATTCTTCTTCACTGCCTTCTGCCAAAGCCTGTATTGTTGGAAAATGCTGCATAAACCGCTCATAGTACGGTATTACTGTTTCTACTCTGGTCTGCTGCAGCATAATCTCCGACACCCAGATACAGTAAGCCTCTGTATTTTTACGCCAAGGCAAAATACGGGCATTTTCCTGATACCAGTTTAAAAGTGGGGTGACAATAAACTGTAACTCCTTAGTTTCCATCTTCTTTTTGTCCTTCCTCTGTCTGGTATTTTTTCCTATCATACACCAATCCTATAACAAAACACAATCTTCATATTCCTGAAGTTATTGGTTTTCCAGCTTTAACCGTATCTGTTCCGCCGCCTGTGTCACCGCCAGACCGCCTTCACTGGTTTCTTTTAAACAGCCTGGCATGGCATTGCCAATCCGCCGCATGGTATCAATGACTTCATCCGGGCCAATGGCGCTTTTGACTCCCGCCAAAGCCATCTGGGCGCTTGCCACCGCATTGACAGCTCCCGCAGAATTTCGTTTGATACAGGGTACTTCCACCAGACCGCAGACGGGATCACAGGTCAGTCCCAGCATATTTTTTAAAGCAAATGCCATCGCATTGACAACCGTTTCATGATCACCACCCTGTAAATAAGCAAGTCCCGCCGCCGCCATAGCACTGGCAGAGCCAATCTCTGCCTGACATCCGCCTGAGGCTCCGGCAATGCTGGCATTTTCTGCAATCACTGCGCCGATTCCCGCCGTAATATACATGGCTTCTACCATTCTATCTTCAAAAATATGGCAGTATTCCTCATAAGCCAAAAACACCGCCGGAATAACACCACAGGCTCCGGCTGTCGGCGCTGCTACAATTCTTTTCATACAGGCATTCGATTCCCCCATTTTCACTGCCTTTTCCATAACCAATCCAATATAATCTCCTGCTAAATTTTTCCCCGCTGCGTTATATTTGTGAAGTTTCTCACCATCTCCCCCTGCCAGACCGCTTGCTGACTTTAAATCCTTATTATAATCGGCATCCGCCTGTTTCATGGCCTGATACATTTGCCTCATCTGCCGAAAGGACTCCTCTTCCGATACCTGCCGTTCTTTCGCATCCGCTTTCATAATAACCGCCCATAAAGGAAGCTGATTTTCCTTTGCTAATCTCAGCAAATCACTAATTGAATGATAAATCATCATGAATCTTCTCCATTTCTATAGCCTAATTTAAACTCAGATAAGTTACTTTTTTAATACCCTCAATATGCTCCAGCCATTGAATGGATTCCTGTGGAATCTCCTGATCGCACTCAATGACCATAACAGCATCCCCGCCCCTGTTGGAACGGTATAGCTGCATTGTTGCAATATTCACAGATTTGTGTGCCAACATGGAGGTAACTTCCGTTACGTGTCCCGGCTGGTCTAAATTGTGTACCACCAAAGTTGGATACTCTCCTGAAAAATTTGTTTCTATCCCGTCAATTTTGGCAATATTAATTCTGGAACCACCTATAGATTCCCCTACAATCTCCAAAGTCCTGCCTGAATTTCCTGTTAATTTTAATTCTACTGAATTTGGATGTGCCTCTTTTAAATGTGCCTCTCCAAAGGACACTTCCATTCCTGCCTGTTCTGCTAATAAAAAACTGTCGGGAATCCGTATATCCTCAGGGTTCATCCCTAAAAGCCCTGCTACCAATGCCTTTTGTGTTCCATGACCTTTTCCTGTTGCCAAAAAAGAACCATATAATCGAAGCTCTGCTTTTTTAATGGGTTCTCCCAAAAGTTTCCTTGAAATATATCCAATCCTTACTGCCCCTGCCGTATGAGAACTAGACGGTCCGACCATAACCGGACCAATGATATCAAAAATATTCATAGACTACCTCATTTCATTGCCTTAACACTATTTTTATGATTGACAATTTTTATCCCAATCAATCAAAAAAAGCAAAGAACGCCTGTGAATCAAGCGCCTTTGCTTTTCTGAAATGTATTATAGTAATTTTTTCCGCTAACTGTCAAGAATCTTTCTTCGGGAATTGCAGTATCATGAACAGCTCAGCTCC
>JAUNIU010000057.1 GCA_030523265.1 Eubacteriales bacterium
ATTTTTTACCGGATGTTTAATGCCGGACTAGGGGACTGCACAGTGATCTATAATGAGGGCAGTGAGCCTGCCGGACCGATCAAACAGAGTAAAGTCGCAGATATGTTGGATCGGGGAATCAATGCATCTGCCGGTATGTTGATTTTGAATGATCATGCACGCAGTACCATTAAGTTTGGTATGGATAACCGGGTGTTTGCCACAGGTTCGGTGCGTTATGTGGGATCGGAGATTCGCGCCATTATTTTATCCAAGATGCAGGTGAACGAAGGAAAGAACATATGCGTGATTTCCGGAGAATCCATCGCGGTGGAAGCTGCGATCTTAGATGGCGAGGGTACGGTGATCGCTGTGGAATACAATGCGAATGACCGTAGAACTCTGGAGGACAATGTGAACCAGTTTGGACTAAATAATGTGACCATTGTCGATCATGTGGATGCAGAGAATTTCCAGGATCTTCCGGTACCGGATGTGACGATGCTGGTGGCATCTGCCAGCATGGAGCAGGAGATGAAGTTTTTGTTAGAATTAAATCCTGCCATGGAATTTGTGATTTATACGCTGGATTTTGTCGTAGCCGCTTCTATGCCGGCACTTTGTAAGGAGTTAGGTATCCGTGATCCGGAGGTGATTCAGGTGACAGTATCGAAACTCACCAGCAAGAATACATACAATACCCAACCGGCACCATGGTTGATTAGCTGCAAAGCGGGAGAATAATTTTTTGTATTGCAGATAGGAAAAGCTCTGTACTGCTTTTCGGTGGAAATCTTGTCAGTTTCTCTACCAAAACAGTGCAGAGCTTTTTTGTTGTGATTCGCTGTTATTCCATCAGTGTGCTGACTACCAGTATCAGGACTCCTGCCACGGTTCCTACCAGAGATAACGTCCAGTGTTTCCGCCGCAACAGATCCGGAACCAGTTCAAAGAAAACGATATACAGAATCATTCCCAAAGCAATACAGACTAACACGCTGACAACAAATTCGTTTAATAGCGGACTGATCAGGGTCATCAATAAACCACCGAAAAAAGTAGATAAAGAAGCCAGTGATAAGATCAGATAGCGTTTGCTCCTTTTTTCATCCTCCAGCGAGGCATAGATCAGCATGCCCATGGGAATGTTGTGCAGTCCCACACCCAGAGATAATAATGCGCCCTGATGAATGGATTCCAGCGTCAGACTGTACACAGTCATACCTTCCACCGTATTGTGCAAAATAATGGCAATGGCGGAAATGATGCCAATGTGTACCATGTTGTCATGATGGTCTTTGGTGGCGGTCTCCAGGTCACCATCGTGATCCGGGATAAAAAGATCCAGAACCTTTAATCCACCGATACCAAGCAGGATGGCAGCGATACTGATGATCGTGTGATCTCTGCCAAATCCGGTCATAATATCCGGCAATAATTCCAATAATACCAGTGCGGTCATAGCTCCAAATGCCAGAGACACTGACAACTGTTCGATCCATTCGCTGTTTTTGGCTAACTTAATCACAGCGTCACCGATCATATAGAATAGTCCCAATAAAAAAGTGATCATTAAACTCATGATATTACCTCATATACCATAATGTGTACAGCGGTTTCCATTGTCGAATTGTTATTGTAAAGGTTTCCCTATGTTCTGTCAATACTGGCTTTCCGTTTCTTTAAAAACTTTCTCAATATATGAGGATGGTCCGATGCCTGTTTTTTCTGTAACAGTGCGTGCAGGCAAAAGGTAAGGAATAGAAGAATACTTGTATATAGAATATATTCCCATCTTGCCTGAACGCTATAAATACTCCTTAAATAGTAATATACCGGAGACAGCATTTGCAGTGGTTTCAGAAATGGCAGATGTGAGGTGAGATCCACAAAGACCGGGCAGAGGAGGATACTGCCAGTTACACTGATAGGAATGGCGGACAGGTAAAATGCCTGATTCCGCAGAAGTTCTCTTAGCAACATACAATAAGCGCATGCACCTGTGAAAAGCAATCCCATTGCGATGCATTCCTGCAGAATGGGACCGGCAAAGCCGGTCAGCAGGATGGCGGCAAAACCGATGATGCCTGCCAACACGGCAGGAATAAGAGAATAGAGCAGTTTGACCATGGTTTGTTGATATCCTGTCAAACGCAGGAAGACATGATGCGCATGATCGCCGTACCAAAAGATGGTGCCGGTCATGGCAGCCAGCAGGATTAGTATCGATACAATACCGCGGACAGGCAGTAGCATATAGTTTGTGTCTGCCTGATTTAAGATTTGGTTCTGTGTGCCATCTGCATATTCAAACTGGATAAAAGAATAGTCCTGATGATATTGGTCATATCGGGTACGAAGCAAGTGATCCGGGTTCTGTTTCGTTTTTTCACAGATGTGACGGTAAGCAATATCATAAGCCAGTTCACGGTATATTTTGCTGTAGAGTATTTCATCAATGAGAAGCGTCTCGATGGCCCCTTTGGGGTGATAGGCAGTGATGATGGAGGTGGCCGATGTCTCATGCTGCTGTAGCTTTTCCTCCAGACCGGCAGGAATCACATAGCCGCAGGCAGCACGGTGATTGTGGACATCAGATTGCAAATCTGCCAAGGTATCACACAGATAGAACTGAATGGAGTGCTGGGAATCTTCCACGAGCTGGGAGAGCAGCCTGCCTTCCGAAGAGTTGACGTCAGCATTTTCCGTATATAGGGCGACCCGTAACATGGCATCCCCCGACTGTATGGAAAATTGCAGCAGCAGGACAAATGCCGGGATCAGCATCAATGTCAGGACAAACATTGGCTTATGAAACAGACGCTTGGTGAGTAGCCAGGTCCAGATGCGAAAAGTTTTCAATGTGATATCCTCCTTTTGTTACAGTTAGTGTGTAGCGGATCTTTGATATCTGGCAAGAACGAGCAGTGATCCATATAATAAGATTCCGTATCCACATAATGCCAGTAAATCAGAGAGGTGCCAGATGCCGCTTAGTATATGATAGCTATAATTTAGCATGACTCCTGTGGGGAGTATTGGTGCCAGATGTTGAATGACGGATGGCAGATAGGAAAGGGGATAAAAGTACCCTGATAAAAAGCTGCATAGGACAGAGGAGACAAACAGCAATAATATACTGCTGATGTTGTCCTTTGTGATTTCATAGATCCATAGTATCCAACCGCATATGACCCATAGGACGGGGAGAAGAGCCAACAGTTTCATGCCCGCATAGAATGCCTTGGAACAGGTGGTAGAAGCAGTGATATGCAGAGCATCGGGAAGAAAAGGGATCCATGGCGTACCGATGACCAGCAGGCATGTCAAAATCAGGTACACCGATCCGAAGGTAAGCATCAGGGCGCATTCTTTTGCTAACATCCGTTTCCAGTCCCATAAACCGGACAGATATAATTTGTCCTGCAGGGAGCGTGGTTCGGGGCGCAGGACTTCCGGGCAGGTAAATCCCAGAGCGATCAGTGACCAGAGGATGCCCACTGCGAAGTAATGTGTCGGGTCGTTGACTGTGTTGCCGGAGACTTCTTCCAACGTAAATATCTGTTTGCGGTTTAATATTTTTTGTAGATAGCGCAAATTAAGGGAACGTTCATCTTTGGAGCGGTGGGGAATGTGTTTCTCCTGATAATAATCGTCCATGGCATAGATTCCCGCCTGGGTATCCAGCATGATCTGTGATGCGGCATCTGCCAAGTCTCGGATCAGATAACTTTCGATGGTGGATTGTCCCTGTCCAAACTGGATACGCAGTATCGCTTCCTTTCCGACGATCAGGGAATGGATATAGTCATGAGGGATGAGAAAGAGTGCGGTATACGCACCACTCTCCAATCCTCGATTGCCCTCTGCGGCAGACAGGGAAGTGAACTGGCAGGATTTTTTAAGTCCCTCCATATTTTCAACGGTTTTTATCATCCAATCCAGATAAGGCTCCTCTGGATCTGCTACAATACCGATATGGATCACTTCTTTCTGTTGTTGCTGTGAAGCATATTGCTGGTACAATAGGATACATCCGGTTAATAATAACAGGATCACAAAGAAGCCTCCCAATATCCTTGGGAGAGCAGAGCGGTATTTCTTATGTTCTAAACGAAGATAAAGCCAAAATCTTGCATGTCTTGATGGTGTCATATCTTTTCCTTTAATTAATCACTTTTGTTTTAGTGCATCTGTTATCTGTCGGATATCTCCGTGATATTCGATGGGGTTCAGGTGTCCGTTCTGTAATAGATAGAGAGAATCACAGATGGCGATCTCGGAAGGTTCATGGGTGGCGATCCATATGATTTTCCCCCTCTTTTTGCAGTCCATCAGATACCGGGTGATCTGTTCCTTGCACAGGAGATCTAATGCGGCGCCCGGTTCATCCAACAATAGAACCGGGGGATCGTTTGCCATGGCACAACCGATACTTAATCTTTTTTTCATGCCACCGGACATCCGGTGTACTTTGACGTGCAGAAAGGAAGGGATGTCCAACATGGATAGAAAGCCGGACTCCAATTCCTCTGCGAGATCTAAGGTACTGTCGCAATACCATAATCTCAGATTGTCATAGGCATCCAGTTCTTCTATTAATGGATTTTCCTGTGGCACGTATCCGCAGATCTGTGCAAATTGACGGCTGTCTGTGAGCGGCTGACCGTGGTAGAGTAGCTGCCCGGAATCCGCTTTCCTGCTGCCGGCCAGTATGGACAGCAAAGTGGATTTTCCACAGCCGTTTGTCCCTAAGATGCCGATACATTCTCCGTCTTGAGCCTCCAGGGATAAATCATGCAATCCCTGCCATTTGCCGTGGCGGTATGATTTCGTTATCTGTCTGATCTCCATAGAGGGGATATGATTGGTTTCCATGTCATGCTCCTTTCATACTCTGATTATTCCGGGGGCGGTATGATTCTATACATAATATCCGATGATAGATAATGTGTCTCATGTGTGGTTGCGACAAGGTGTCTGCTACCATTTTCTACCACTTTTGGTAAAAAAGCAATCTTTTCTTGCGCTTTTCTCTGGCATCCTTTATAATTGATTAGATATAAGAAGCAGTGAGACATAGGATGTATGGAGGAAGGGTATGAATAATATGAATGAAAACGAGTCAATGAAAGACGATGGTATGCAGGTGACGCCTGACACCGAATCATTTGATGCGGGGACACCAGTGGTAGAACCGCAGCATGGCGGCAGGAAGAAGTTTACTATCATCGGGATAATTGTGGCTGTTTTGTTAGTGGTTGGCGTGGCAGGTGCGATGAATGCCAAGCGGTTGGCGAATCTGGTGAAAGAGAAAACCAGTAGTCCGGCGGAGTATTATCAGTATGTGGAGCAAAAGAACAGGGATGACGTATTAGAGCAGGTGGATGTTACTTATGATACACTTCGTGAAAATATGGTATGGAAAGACAGATCCCAGAAGATGACTTGTCAGGTAGAACTGGGTGACACCCTGAAAGCACTGGCGGGCAGCTATGGTATCGAGTCTGCTTCTCTGGTATCTGCCGGGAAAGTAGAGGGAAGTGTTGTGACAGGGAATGCAACCCTGCAGCTCAACGAAAAAGATGCGGTCAGCTATAATGCGTATATGGATTATTCGACAGGTGAAAGCTATATTCAGATTCCGGAACTGTCCGGTTCTTATCTGGATATGACCAGTACATTACAGGAGGCATCCGCAGAGACCTCTATGGGGGATATTTATTCTATTGTTACTAATATGGATCAATATCTGCCAAAGACAGATCAGTTGAATACTTTGGTCACTACATACAGTGATATCATTTTCAAAAATCTGAAAAATGTGAAACGTTCCGAAGATACGTTGAAAGCCGGGGATATCAGCGAGAAGTATACTAAGTTAATAGTTACCTGTGATGGAAAAGATGTAATGACCATCTGCAAGGAAATTCTGGAGACATTAAAGGATGATAAGGTAGTCAAGGAATTGGTGGAAAACATCAATAGCGATGGATATACGGAATTTCAGAGCAAGATTACAGATGCATTATCCAGCTTGGAGGAAACCGGGGAGGATGCCACAGATGATTCCAAGATGGAGATGACTGTGTATGTCGATGCGGAGGCAAAGATTGTTGGTCGTGTGATCAAGCTGACATCTGCTGGAGAGTCTTTTGAGATCAAAGAAATAAAACCGCAGGACGGTGCGAAATTTGGATATGAGCTGGCAGTATCAGCGGATGGAGTGACCTATGTATCTCTGGCGGGAAGTGGCCAGGAAAAGGGTGGAAAATTATCCGGTGATTTCACTTTGAGCCTGGATGAATCCTTAAATCCTGGTAATGCGGCGTTTCTGAGTATGACAGATTTGGTGAAGATTTCCATCAAGGATTTGGATCAAAAGGCATTGAAAAAGGATGGTGTCCTCAAGGGCAGCATGGAATTATCTTCCGAACAAATCCCGGCGGTTGCTGGATATTCTCTGAAGCTGGAAGCGGATGGATCAAAGGATCAGATCAAGGATACGATATCCATTATGGCTGGTTCTGATGTATTTGCCACCATTACTTTGACCACCGAAGAGGGAGGAGATCCGGGTGTGACAAAACCGGCAGCAGATGCGGTGACTTATGATATGTCGGATGAAGTGGCATTGACGACATATGTAAGCGAGATTGATCTGATTACCTTTTTGGAGGATCTGAAAACAAAATGTGGTGTGGATCTGACCGCGTTGAGTAGTCTGATGTATTAAACAGGTATTTGCTTTGAGACCTTTGAATCCATCGTATAGATTCAAAGGTCTTTTTAAATCTCATATTTGAGAAAAACTCTGGAAATCAGGAAAGGAGGGATGATGTATGGAACGGACGGGGACGCTTACTATAGATATGCCGGAGGATGTGCAGCAGATCATTGGACGGTTGGAACATTTGGGATATGAGGCTTATGCGGTGGGCGGCTGTGTCAGAGATACGATACTATCCCGCGTGCCGGGAGATTGGGATATTACCACATCTGCCAAGCCGGAGCAGGTCAAGGCGGCTTTTCCGCGAACGATAGATACCGGCATCCAGCATGGTACAGTGACGGTGATGTGTCACCATGTGGGATATGAAGTCACCACCTATCGGATTGACGGGGAATATGCCGATAATCGTCATCCGGAGCAGGTAGAGTTTACAAAGAATTTGGCATTAGATTTGGAACGCCGGGACTTTACCATCAATGCCATGGCATATAATGATAAACAGGGATTAGTAGATATTTTTGACGGAATCGGAGATCTAAGGCGGGGAGTGATCCGGTGTGTGGGTGATCCGGGCCAGAGGTTTGATGAGGATGCCCTTCGGATGCTGCGTGCTGTACGATTTTCGGGACAGTTAGGATTTCGCATTGAGGAACAGACCAGACAGGCGATTATCGCCAGAGCCAGCCATCTGCAACATATTAGTGCAGAACGAATCCGGGTGGAATTAATGAAATTATTAGTATCCAAAGATGCCGGGCAAATCAGAGAAGCCTATGCCACTGGTATGACGGCTGTTTTTTTGCCGGAGTTCGACCGGATGATGCAGACAGACCAGCATAATCCGCACCATATTTATACCGTAGGCGAGCACAGTGTTCGCGGAGTGGAACTCATGAACCGCTTTTTTGGGCAAAAGGGGGCATCATGGGATGATTCCATTGTGCCTGCGGCGGTGGATGAAGTGGCTGGACGGCTGGCGGCGGATTGTACCGGAAAACAGCGGCAGATCCTGTGTCTGACGATGTTGCTGCATGATGTGGCAAAACCGGTGTGTATGACGATGGATGCAGAGGGAGTTGGACATTTTTATGGACATCCGCAGGAGGGATCCGCGTTGGCGAGACGTATCATGAAACGACTGACCTTTGATAACGAGACCATAGATATGGTGAAACGTTTGATTTACAGTCACGATGAACAGATACAGCCAGTGCCCAGACTGGTGCGCAGAGCGGCGTCACGGATAGGAAAAGATCTGATGCCATTGTTATTTTTGGTGCAATTTGCAGATATTATGGCACAGAATCCAGCTACGATCGAACCGAAACTGGCTAGAGTCATCGCCGTGGAACGGACGTATCGTCAGATATTGGAAGACGAATCCCCTCTTTCCTTAAAAGATCTTGCCATATCCGGCAAAGATCTGATTTCCCTGGGAGTGAAGCCCGGACCGCAAATAGGAGAATTATTAAAGGGGCTGCTGGAGATCGTATTGGAGGAGCCGGAGAAAAATGTGCGAGAAGTGTTGCTGAATATAGCGGAAGAAAAAATTTCATCTACCTGATTTGGTAAAATCAAGAAACTAGTCTTGTAACTGGTTGGGGAATAGGATAAAATACATGACAGAGTGTGAAATATTTGAGTAGAAAAGGGGAGGAAGTATGGATCTGAATGTTCCATTTCATAAAATGTCCAAAGCGTTAAAAACGCAGGTATATTTGGATAATCTGACAGTAATCTTTAATCCACAGGCTTTATTTAGTGATGGTACAGCATCCTTTCGCATACCACCGGAGCCGGAAGCATATCAGCAGGTGAAGCTGCGTTTCCGCAGTGGGCGTGAAAATGTGGATGAGGTATATCTGGTATTTGATGGCAAGCGGAATTTGATGACAAAAGTGTCGAATGACCGGTTCTTTGATTATTATGAGCATACCGTACAGCTAGGTGCTAAGCGGGTTGAGTATTACTTTGAAGTGCATAGTGGTCAGATGGTTTGCTATTACAATAGTGTCGGCGTATGTAGTACCGTGGAAAATTATTATAATTTTTCCATTACGCCATCTTTTAAGACACCGGACTGGGCAAAGGGCGCGATCTTCTATCAGATCTATGTGGATCGGTTTTATAATGGTGATCGCAGCAATGACGTGGAAAAGGATGAGTATTTTTATATAGGAGAAGGAACCGACCGGGTGACAGACTGGAATAAGTACCCGGCATCTATGGGTGTCCGGGAGTTTTACGGCGGGGATATTGCAGGTGTGATGCAAAAGCTGGACTATTTGCAGGATTTGGGTGTGGAGGCGATCTATCTCAATCCGATTTTTGTGTCACCGTCCAATCATAAATACGATATACAGGATTACGATTATGTTGATCCGCATTTTGGACGGATCGTCAAAGATGAGGGAGAACTTCTGGAGCGCGATGAAGCGGGGAATCTAAAGTGTGATCCGGAACATCCGAATAAAAATGCGACCCGTTATATCTGTCGTGTGACTGACAAAGAAAATCTGGAAGCCAGCAATGCCCTGTTTGCGGAATTTGTGGAGGAAGTACACCGTCGGGGCATGAAGGTGATCTTGGATGGCGTATTTAACCATTGCGGCTCCTTCAATAAATGGTTAGACCGTGAATGTATCTATGAGAATGCGGAGGGATATGAGAAAGGGGCATTCGTGGCTGGCGATAGTCCATATCGTAACTTTTTTAAGTTTCGCGAGGAAGCATGGCCATACAATCCTCACTACGATGGCTGGTGGGGACATGATACTTTACCGAAATTAAACTATGAAGAGTCTCCAGAGCTGTTTAACTATATTATGCAGATCGGCAGGAAATGGGTATCGCCACCATATAATGTGGACGGCTGGCGTCTGGATGTGGCAGCGGATCTGGGGCAGACAGGAGAATATAATCATTATTTCTGGAAAGAGTTTCGGCGCAATGTCAAAGAGGCGAATCCCAATGCGATCGTTTTAGCAGAGCATTATGGCGATCCTACGGATTGGCTTCAGGGGGATCAGTGGGATACGGTGATGAATTACGATGCATTTATGGAGCCCCTGACCTGGTTTTTGACAGGTGTGGAGAAACACAGCGATGAATACCGCGGAGATTTGTTGGGCAATGCAGATGCGTTCTTTGGTTCTATGCGCCACTATATGACTAGATTTAATACACAATCGCTGCAGGTGGCGATGAATGAGTTGTCAAATCACGATCATTCCCGGTTTCTGACCAGAACCAACCACGAGGTGGGGCGTGTGGCAACCCGGGGACCGGAAGCGGCAAATCAGGGTATCGATAAAAGCCTGTTCCGTCTGGCGGTGTTGATACAGATGACATGGCCGGGAGCACCGACGATATATTATGGAGATGAAGCGGGATTGTGTGGCTGGACCGATCCAGATAACCGCCGTACGTATCCGTGGGGGCACGAAGACCATGAACTGATACAGTATCATAAGGAATTGATACGGATTCATAAGGATTATCAGGCACTTAAGACCGGATCGGTACTGTTCTTGAACGGGGAATACCAGTTGATTACGTATGGACGTTTTGATGAACAGGATAAAATCGTGGTAGCTGTCAATATGAGTCTGGAGACCAGACAGGTCGATATACCGGTGTGGCGTCTGGGCGCAGTGAAAAATGGGCGCATGGCGCGCTTACTGATCACCAATCAGGAGGGATTTTTTAAGGAAACCAAGGTCTATATACTGGATAACCAGATCTTACATCTGGAGTGCCCGCCAGAGTCGGGTGTGATTATCAAAGAGATTGGAGATCTTTCCTAATAGGATGAAAATGGACACAATCCGCTGTGGTTTTGCAACAGAGGACTGTGTCCATTTGTTAGATATGTTAAATACTTAAGTCAAAGTGTCGTCCGGCAGGAATCGTCTTTTCTTCCTCGATTTCGTCCCAGTTGACATTTTTAATCTGTTCCAATAATTCATCGATGGTATCCGCATAAACAGTGGTGTGTTTCTCGATTTGTGGCAGATTGGCATGGAACCTGTCAGATTTGAGGGCATCGATGCGTTCTTCCATCTTTTCCCTGTCCGCTTTTTTCTCCGCTTCTGCCTGTTCTTCGGCTTTGGTTTCTTTCGCTTTTTCGATGCGTTCTTTCTGTTGCTGGCTCATTTTCTCCAGCTCTGCAAAATAAGAAATTTTTCCGTCTACGGAGATCGTGACACCCAGGTTTTTCACATGAGTATCCCCTTCCTCGGTTAATTGGTCCTGTATATTCATCAGGTTGTCGCGGGCTTCTTCTAACAGGGATAAAGCCTGATTTTTCACGTCCTCGTTATTTGCCATAGCTTCCAGATCTTCTGGATCGATCAGTACGGTAAAGGCTTTGGTGCCTTTGGCAAGAAAGTGTTGCGCTTCCTCATCACTATTGTAACTTGCCACGATAAAGTCCGTGTCCCCATATTTCTCCCGTAACTCTTCTAATAAGGCTTTTGCTTTTTCACTGAGTTTTGCATATTTCGTGTGGTCGGTTTTGGAAGTGCGTCCAGATGCGTCTGTTTTGTCCGTCCGGTTACTTTGTTTCTGGGTATCAGCCTTCGTAGTCTGATCTTTAGCTTTCTGGGGTTTTACCTGGTTTTGAAATTGAAATGTACTTAATCCGTCTATAAAGCTCATAATGAAACCTCCTGTTTCTGTCTGTGTAGTCTATCCGTGACCCTGTATCATTTTATAGTATATCGGCGAAAATTGAAAAAAGATTAAAGATATGATATAAGATAAGAAATACCAAGGAGGAAAGAGATTTGTCAGTGTATCAATATATATTTTGGGATTGGAATGGAACGATCATTGATGATGTCCAGGTTGCTTTGGATGCGGTGAACCATATGTTACGGGAACGGGGATATTCGGAGATTGATCTGGTGTATTACCGGGAACTGATGGATACACCGATTATTCATTTTTATGAACCAATATTTGACTTAACAAAATATCCGTTTGAGGAGATCGCAGATGAATTTCAGCAGTTGTATCAAGCGGGGGCTCCCAAGCCTTTTGATGCGATGCTTGATATGTTTCAGCAGTTGCAGCAGCAAGGACGGCGCCAGATCGTGTTATCGTCATCGGATCGGCGGGTCATATCCGATTTTGCGGAAAGATTGCAGTATACCCGGTACTTTGATGCAATCCTGGGGGCGGATAATCTATATGCAGAAAGCAAGGTGGAGCGCGCCCTGAAATATATGCAGCAGGAACAGATTCCACCAGAGCGTTGCGTTCTGATCGGAGATACCGTACATGATTACGAGGTGGCAAAGGAGATGGGGATCGATTGTATTTTATTAACCTGTGGACATCAGGCAGAGGAGGCATTGCGTCAGTGTGGATGTCTGGTATGTGAGGATCATCGGCAATTAGAAGCAATTCTTTTCAAAAAAACTTTGGTTTGAGCATAAAGTATGTTATACTGCTATAATGAGATGTCAGAAAGCTGGAGCAGAGCTTCATTTTACTCCTGATATCGTGAATAATAACGAGTATGGAGCATTACAAATCATATACCAAGAAAGGCAGGCAGGAAAAGATGAGTGAATACAGGATGAACACAAAATGTGTACAGGCAGGTTATACCCCAGGCAATGGAGAACCACGTCAGATCCCGATCGTACAGTCCACTACGTTTAAGTATGCGACCAGTGAAGACATGGGGAAATTATTTGATCTGGAGGCAGAGGGATATTTTTATACCCGTCTCCAAAATCCCACCAATGACCATGTCGCTGCCAAGATTGCAGAATTAGAGGGTGGTACCGCAGGTATGCTTACTTCTTCCGGACAGGCAGCCAATTTCTTTACACTGTTTAATATTTGTGAGTGTGGCAGTCATATTGTGGCATCCTCTTCTATTTATGGAGGAACGTTTAATTTGATTTCTGTGACGATGGCGAAGATGGGGATTACGGTAACTTTCGTATCACCGGATTGTAGTGAGGAAGAATTAAATGCAGCTTTCCAGGAAAATACCAAAGTGGTGTTCGGTGAGACCATTGCTAATCCGGCTTTGACCGTATTAGATATCGAGAAATTTGCTAGGGCAGCACACGCGCATGGGGTGCCGCTGGTGGTGGACAATACCTTCCCGACACCGGTAAATTGCCGTCCGATTGAATGGGGCGCGGACATTGTTACCCATTCCACTACTAAATATATGGATGGACATGGTGCGGCTGTGGGTGGTGCCATCGTAGACAGTGGTAAGTTTGACTGGATGGCACATGCTGATAAATATCCGGGCCTGTGTACACCGGATGAGTCTTATCACGGCATTACATACGCAGAGAAGTTTGGAAAAGAAGGTGCGTTTATCACGAAATGTACCGCACAACTGATGCGCGATTTTGGAAGTATCCAGTCGCCGCAAAATGCGTTTCTGCTGAACCTGGGATTGGAATCTTTACATGTACGTATGCCGCGTCATGTGGAAAATGGACAGGCGGTGGCAGAATTTTTGCAGAAACAGCCGCAGGTGAAGTACGTGAATTATCCGGGACTGCCTGGCAATCCTTATTATGAGGTGGCACAGAAATATATGCCAAATGGCGGTTGTGGTGTCGTATCCTTTGAATTAGAGGGGGGACGGACTGCGGCAGAGAAGTTTATGAAGGAATTGAAGTTAGCTGCCATCGAGACACATGTAGCAGATGCCAGAACCTGTTGCTTAAATCCAGCCACTTCCACACACCGTCAGATGACAGAGGAGCAGTTGATCGCTGCTGGTGTACCGTCTGGGTTGATCCGTGTGTCCTGTGGTCTGGAGGATAAAGAAGACCTTATCGCCGATCTGGCACAGGCTTTGGCGGCGATCTGATTTATTGGGATAGCAGAGTATTATCAAATAGAGTGATATATAGAACTCCGTGGTTTGCGAAAGAAACCGCCCCAATCGCCGGATTTTTAGATCCGGTGCAGGGAGCGTTGCATAATCACGGAGTTTTTGTTGTTTTCTTATTTTTTACCTGTTTTTTGCAGAAAGTGTCAGGAGTATTTTACATGGCAGGAATATAATGCATATAACGTGAAAGTTTTGCATGGGATATGGGTAAAATAGCAGGATGGAGTGTGGAGTGAATTTATAGGGATCCATGATAGACAGCAGGGGAGATTAGTGTGAAAAATAAGCCTGATAGCTTATTTTTCACACGGCTATTTGTGCCGGAGCGTCACAAATAGCT
>JAUNIU010000296.1 GCA_030523265.1 Eubacteriales bacterium
TGATCCGGGATTATTTGAGGCGGCGGAAGTGGACGGTGCCACATCGACACAGGTATTTTTCCGTATTACATTGCCATTGCTGAGACCGATTTTGATCTACGTGATGATTACCTCTCTGATCGGTGGTTTGCAGATGTTTGATGTTCCGCAGATCCTGACCGGAGGTACGGGTGCACCGCTGATGACAAAGCATGGCGTCACGGCAGAGACATCCATGACGCTGATTATGTATTTGAATAAACAGTTGTATAGTAAGAACTACGGTATGGGTGGCGCGTTATCGGTACTTTTGTTCATCATCACAGGTATTTTGAGCTTGATTGTCTTTAAGGCATTCACGCAGAGAAAGGAGGACTAAGCCATGGAAGGTGAAGTAAAAGGTGGCATTGGTCTTCATGCGAGACGTATCATTGCCTATATTGTATTAGTATTTATTACTGTGCTGTGTTTGTTTTGGTTTTACATATTATTTGTCAATGCAACCAGAAATCATGGACAGATCCAGATGGGATTCTCTCCGATACCTGGGACGAATCTGCTTAAAAACTGGCATAGTCTGATGACCAGTACCCAGCCGGTATGGAATGGATTGTTTAACAGCGTATTTATCGCTGCTTGTTCTGCGGCATTGACGGTATATTTTTCTACGATGACCGCTTATGCGATACATGTTTATCGTTTTAAAGGAAGAGCTTTCATATTTACGTTTATCCTGGCGGTGATGATGATTCCGACGCAGGTAACTGCACTTGGTTTCTATCGTCAGATGCTGGACTGGGATCTGTTGGATAGTTATATTCCGCTGATTGTACCTAGCATCGCGGCACCGGCTGTATTTTTCTATATGAAGCAGTATATGGAATCTTCGCTGCCATTAGAGATCATTGAGGCATCCCGTATAGATGGGGCAGGCGAATTTTATACGTTTAACCGTATTGTTATCCCGATCATGAAACCTGCGATTGCTGTACAGGCGATCTTTACATTTGTTACCAGCTGGAATAATTACTTCCTGCCGGCATTGTTGCTGACAAAGGCAAAGATGAAAACATTGCCGATCATGATCGCAGAGATGCGTACATCAGACTTTTTGAACTTTAATATGGGTCAGGTATATATGATGATGGCATTTGCTATTTTGCCAGTTATCGTTGTATATCTGATATTATCAAAACACATTGTCCAGGGTGTTGCTTTGGGTAGTGTTAAGGGATAATCCCTTATGTATTGGATGATATTGAAAACCTTGTCAGATAAGTATTCTGGCAAGGTTTTTTTGATGGTATGCTCTCCTTATATATGTAAGAGTGGGAACGAAGAGAGAGGAACGGAAAGCTTCTTGACCAAACATGGTGGCGGGTGTAAGATGACAGAAAAGAGGATGGTGCAGGAAGGGGTTACAGATGAGTCGGATTAGCTATAAAATATATATCGTGGTGTTGCTGGGGGTTCTTTTGCTATCTGGAAAGAAGACGGTCTCAGCGGCAGAATATGGGGATATGGTACAATGGAATGGCCGGACGGTGGCGATCTATAACGAAGAGGGTGAAATGATGTATCAGCCCATCGGTGACGATGGTGTGCTGGAAACACAGGCACTGAATTATCTATTGGGCAACGAGCAGGAAAAAACGCTCATGATTCCAGAGGGAACGGAGATCAGATTAAACCGTGAACTGACCATAGGAAGCAATACAACGCTGATTGTTACTGGTGTGACCATCACGCAGATGAAGGACGGGGCTGGGGCATTGACAAATAATGCGACGGATGCGGAATATCGGTCTTTGGAAAATGTGACAATACAGGGAGGTGTTTGGAAAAATAAACATAAGAAAAAGGCATATCCCATGATTTGTTTTGTGCAGGCATGTAATATACAGATGGAAGATATGACGATCATTACGAATCTGCAGGAAAACGGAATCCGGCTGCTTGCCTGCCGTGATGTGACGCTGCGCCGTTGTGAGGTGCGGGATAAAAATGTGAAAAGCAAGAAAAACACACCAGTAGAGGCGGCGATCGAGTTAGACCCCGCCACATCCCTATTGACATCTGGGTTGAAATCTGTTATTAATGAACAATGTATCAACGGACAGACCTGCCAAAATATTAAATTGGATAAATGTATAGTACATGGTG
>JAUNIU010000058.1 GCA_030523265.1 Eubacteriales bacterium
GAAGATAGATTCCATCGGTCTGCATCTGCTCAAATATTTCACGGGCTTTCTCATAAACCTCTGGTGCATAGGTGTCCACTTCATCGGACATCTGGGTCTCTGCCCGGTCAATCCGCAGAAAAGACAACGGTTCCCTCTGGGTCTCTACCTTTGCCTCGCTGCGGTTATATACATCATACGGCAATGCCGCCACACGGTCTGCTACTCCTTCGTTCGGTCTGACTGCCTGAAACGGTTTAATATGTGCCATTGTTTATTCCATCCTTTCTCTGTACAGAAAGTTGATTTGCAACTTTCCATCCGTTATACTATATAGTATAACATGATTTCACAACTGGGAAAATGGGAAAGGGGAAATTTTTATGCTAAAAGCGATAATTTTTGATATGGATGGTGTGATCATAGACAGCGAAGAACAACATAACCGTGCAGCGCAACGTGTCTTTCAATCCCATGGAATCACGGTCGATGCAGACTACCATGCAAAGTTTGTAGGCACTTCCACCAGAAACCTGGTACAGACCAGTATTCAGGAACTGGGTCTGGATATTGCAGAAGATACCTTGTATGAAGAGATGAATCTGGAAAAAAAGAAAGTATTAGCCGAAGAAGGATATGTGCCACTACCGGGTGTGGTGGACCTGATCAGGCAATTAGCACAGGAGGGATTCAAACTTGCCATCGCATCGTCTTCCATACCAAACGATATAAAGGAAGTTGTGAAGGCATTAAAAATCCGTAAATATTTTCATCAACTTGTCTCCAGTACGCAGGTGACACATCCAAAACCAGCCCCGGATATCTTTGCACTGGCACTCAAAGAATTAGGTGTCAACGCTTCCGAAGCCATCGTAATAGAAGACTCTGAACATGGCGTACAGGCCGCCAAAGCAGCAGGCATTACCTGTGTCGGCTACCTCAATCCAAACTCCGGCAAACAGGACCTTGGCTGTGCGGATGTATTACTGGAGAGTTTTGAGGGACTGACCCCCTCTTTCTTTTACCACGTACACCAACGTTCCCATGGGAAACCGATTACCATCGCCTCCACAAAACGACTGCTGATCCGGGAACTGGCGGTGGAGGATATCAAGGAACTTTATCCCATCTATCAGGACCCGGATGTCCGTCGCTTTATTGATGATATTGACGAATACATGGATAAAGAAATGGAAAAACAGAAAGCCTATATTAAAAACGTATACAGTTTTTATGGCTATGGGTTGTGGGGCGTCTTTAGCAAAACTTCCGGCGGACTGATCGGCAGATGCGGGATCGAAAACCAAATCATCGATGGCCGGGAAGAGATCATGCTATCCTATTTGTTGGACAGCAATCACTGGGGATACGGATACGCTCTGGAATGTTGCAAAGCTGTCTTTGCCTATGCGCAGGAAGAATTAAATATCCACCGCATCGTTGCAGTAATCGACCAGAACAACATTCGTTCGATTCATACTGCAAAAAATCTGGGGATGAAACCGGAAAAGGAAATTGTATACAAAAACCGTAATAGCATCCTCTATTCCATCCAGTTATAGTACCAAACGCCAAAAGAAGAACTGGCATCCAGTTCTTCTTTTCTTGCCTGTTTTCATAGGATTCTGACTACCGGTTAGTGGCTTTTGGTGCATCTGTGGCACCAGTGTTATTGTCACCAGTGGTGTTATTCGTGGTGTTATCCGTGGCATCATCCACCGCATCCCTGGCACCATTCACTGTATCATCCACTGCATCATTCACCGTATCTCCAGCATCCTTTACCACATCACCGGCATCATCCAGCATATTCCCTGCACCATCTACCGTGTCATCCAAAACATTGTCATCCGATGCAGTCGCTTCCGGAAGATCAGTAACATCTGGTGTCTCTTCCACCGTATCAGCACTCTCACTGGGTGATGTAGCCGAATTATTCGAGTCCTTGGCACCGCAACCAGTCATCAACCCCAAAGAAAACGTTAATACTGCTGCTAAAACTAATATTTTTTTTCTCAAAACCTTCACCATACCTTTCCATAAATTGATGATCGTGTGGCAAAAAGCATAACATGCCATTCCCACACCTGCATCCAGAGACGGTTCAACCAACTGCCTCTGTTTTACACCAAGCATCATAGATGCATTTGACGCTTTAATCATAGTATGGCAGAAAAAAAAATGATTATTCATATAAAACAAAAAAATAGAACTTCCATGATTATATGTATATCATTGTCCATGAAAGTTCTATTTTTTTAGTTATCTCTTTTTTCTTGCGTTTCCGCATTTTTAATTTTATGATTTTTTTCTGTGAAAAGGCGCATGCTGCTCATAGCAGCATGCGCAATATGCATATAAATTGCACTCGGAAAACTCGTTTTCCGGATGCAATTTTATGCAATATTTCCACATCACAGTTTGTGATGTGGACTTTCACACTAGTTAATGCAACATTCGGAAACGCAAGCTCTTTTTTATATTTTCAAATTATCCTTCGGTATAATTTTTCACTTTCTCAAACTCTTCTACTATGATGGCATCCGGTTTTTGCGTACACAGGCTCACCACTACGATCATAAGCAAACTGATAAAGAATCCCACAAGCAGGGAGTAAATACCGGTCGCCGCACCAATGGTCTGTCCGCCGATGATTGGCAGATAATCCCAGATGATAACCGTCAAACCACCCGATACGATACCTGCCACCGTTCCCGGCAAGTTGGTTCGTTTCCAAAACAGCGCACACACCACAGCCGGACCAAAAGCAGCTCCCAGACCTGCCCATGCATCCGATACCAGTCCCATAATGCTGCTGTTTGGATTCCAAGCAATGAGAAATGCCAGCACTGCCACCACCAGCACCGTGATCCGGCTGGTGTTTAATACCGTTTTATCATCTGCATCTCTTTTAATCAGATTCTTAAAGATATCTTTCGATACAGAAGAAGCACATACTAACAACTGGGAATCCGCCGTGGACATAATCGCTGCCAGAATACCACACAAAAAGATACCCCCGATAAACGGTGCCGCGATATTCTTAGTGAAGACTCGCTCGATCAACTGGATAAACACCCCTTCGGTATCGGTTAAAACTTCCGGTGCCAGATAGGCGCGACCAATAATACCGATGAAGCATGCTGCTACCAGAGAAAGGAAACACCAGACTATGGCAATCGCACTGGACTTAGTCACTTCTTTCTCACTCTTGATCGCCATGAAACGCACCAGTATATGAGGCATACCACAGTATCCCAGGCCCCATGCCAACTGGGAAAGAATTTCCACAAAGGTATATGGTCTGTCACCATTCATGACCAGACTCAGATAATTGTGATAACCACCTGCCACATTGGTGGATGCAATCTTCTCTGCGAAATCTCCTCCCACAAATGAAAAGGCTAAAATTGGCACGGACAACAAACCGATTAACATCAAAGAACCCTGCACGAAATCAGTCGTACATACCGCCAGGAAACCGCCCATAAAGGTATATACCAATATCACCAATGCACCGATGGCCAAAGCAACATGATAATCAATACCAAACACCGTATTAAATAATTTACCGCCGGAAGCCAGTGCGGAAGCCGTATACACCAGGAAAAAGATCACAATCACAACCGATGAAATGGTAAGTAAGATCTTCTTTTTATCATGGTACCGATGCTCAAAGAACTCTGGCAGTGTCATAGCATTGCCAGCTATGATGGTATAACGGCGCAAACGCTTTGAAATCAACAGCCAATTCGCCACCGTTCCCAAAAACAATCCTACCGCAATCCATGACTGCCCGGTCCCCAGCGCATATATGGACCCCGGTAGTCCCATCAAAAGCCAGCCGCTCATGTCAGATGCCTGCGCTGACAAAGCAGCCACCCAACTGCCCAGACCACGTCCGCCCAGGAAATAATCCTCGGTATTTTTTGTCCGTTTCATACAGATGGCGCCTATCACAATCATAAATAACAGATACGCGATAAACGCAATGATAATGGCTACTAAACTTGTCTGTGATAATTTCATAAAAATCTCCATTCCGAGAACGTATTTTATTCAAAGGACCGCAAGAGAAACCTGCGCATGCAGTTTCTCTTGTCGGATAAGGGCCTATTTGTGACGTTCTCGGCACAAATTAACCCTGTGAAAAATTGGCATATCCATGCAATTTTTCACAGTATCCTCCTCTTTCGGTATCTTTCACACCAAGGCACTAATTTGATCCCTGCCAGTGTACCCTGCATTAACTGATGTGGAAATATTGCATAAAATTGCACTCGGAAAACTTGTTTTCCGGATGCAATTTATATGCATATTGCGCATGCTGCTTACAGCAGCATACGCCTTTTCACAAAAGAAATCATAAAATTTAAAATGTGGAAACGCAAGCATACATTGATATCGTACATCAGTTCACATTATCCGCGATCTTCCATATCCAGGTATTCGCTGTGATGTCCCACATATTTATATGCGGGACGAATGATCTTACCGCGATTGACCAGCTCCTCCAGACGGTGTGCACTCCATCCGGATATACGGGAAATGGCAAAGATCGGTGTGAACATTTCCTGCGGAATCCCTAACATCGTATAGATAAATCCACTGTAAAAATCCACATTGGCACATACCGGCTTGATCACATGACTGCGATTCATCAATAATTCTGCTGCAATCTTTTCTACCCGGTCATACAGCTTAAATTCCTCCGTCATGTCCTTCTCCTGGGCTAATTTCTCTGCATATAATTTGAGAATACGTTCTCTAGGATCAGACAGGGTGTAGACTGCATGTCCCATACCATAGATCAGACCGGATTGATCGAACGCTTCTTTCTTTAAAATTTTCTGTAGATATGCACGTATCTGCGTCTCACTGGTGACATCAGACACTTCCTTATGTAATTCAGCAAACATCTGCTGTACCTTCAGATTGGCACCACCATGACGCGGTCCCTTCAGCGAGGCAATAGATGCTGCCACTGCAGAATAGGTATCCGTACCGGAAGAAGTAACCACATGATTGGTAAAAGTAGAATTATTACCACCACCGTGTTCCGCATGTAACACCAAAGCGGCATCTAAGACCCTTGCCTCCAACTGTGTATATTTGCCATTGGGACGAAGCATCTGTAAAATATTTTCTGCGGTGGACAATTCCTTCTTCGCAGGCTTGATCACCAGACTATCAAAATAATGAAAATGTCTATATGCATGATAATTATACACCGATATCAACGGCAGTTTCGCGATCAACTGCAAAGACTGACGCAAAACATTCGGAACGGATATGTCATCGGAATTAGAATCATAAGAATATAACGTTAAAACACTTTTCTGTAAACCATTCATCAGGTTTGGACTAGGTGCTTTCATGATAACATCACGGACAAATTGCCCGGACAATTCCTGCAGACTGGTTAAGATTCCGCGAAATACAGACAACTGTTCTTCGTTTGGCAGATGACCAAATAACAGCAAATACGTCACTTCCTCAAAAGCAAACCGTTTCTCTATTCCACTGCCTACTAATTTCTCCACATCATAACCCTGATAATATAATTTTCCATCTGCCGGTTCCTTGACACCATCTACCAGGCGGTAACCGGATACATCCGAAATCTCTGTCAATCCAGTCAGGACACCCTTACCAGTGCTATCACGAAGTCCACGCTTTACATCATATTCCTGATATAAATTCAGATCAATCGCACCGGATTTCATAGAATCCACAACCATATCCTGAAACTTGGCAGTAAGGCTCTCATCAAGCGCCATCATCGATTCATCATTGTTCATACCCTGTACCTCCAATCTTCGTATCTATGTATACGTGTATACCGCAAACATATGCAAAGATACATAGCGGTTAGCTGCATCTTTGCATACATAGAAATAGGATTATCCAATATTATTGATAACCCTATTACTATAACCTATTTCACCTGTTTTCGTCAAGCCTAGGACACACTGCGGGTGCGATACTCCAACCGAAGCTTGTCCGTCAAAAGAGCCATAAATTCTGAATTAGTTGGCTTCCCTTTTCCGGCAGATACCGTATTGCCAAACACCTCCTCTAAAGTATCAATATCTCCTCTGCGCCATGCTACCTCAATGGCATGACGGATCGTGCGCTCCACACTACTGGATGTGGTATGATATTTCTTTGCAATACTAGGATACAAAAATTTTGTAATATAATGCAGCATATTACGATCATAGAATGCCATCATAATCCCTTCCCGAATATACTGATATCCCTTAATATGTGCCGGAATACCAATCTCTAATAATATATTAGTAATATCGATCTCCAAATCTCCGGTAAACCGGGAATGCTCCAGCTCTCCCATGCCATGCTTGCTTTTCCGGTCTCGCAGCGAATCCATGGTTCTCACATCCGACAGATCTGCCGTTTTCTTCTCCGAAGTATCCAATACCGGACATGCCGCCATTGTCTTGACAGCGCACACCTCCATCTGCTTAATCCTCTTGATCAATACGCTTGCTGATACCGGCTTCATCATATAATAATCTGCGCCTGCCTCCAAAGCCTGTTCGATCATGTTTCCCATCCGTAATGCGGTTTCGATAATAAATACCGGCCGATATTCTTTCTCATCACGCCACTCTTCTAAGATTGCCATGCCATCGACCCCTGGTAAAATCATGTCCATCACCACAATATCCGGTTTTAAGTTATGTATCTGTTCAGATGCCTTCTTGCCATCTCCTGTATCATATACGATTTTTATCCCTTGTTCTTCCATGCATTTTCGTTTGCTCTCACGATCTTGCACGTTATTGTCCGCCAAAATTACACGAGTTTCACTTCTTTCCATCTTCTTTTCCCTCCATACGCCTTCTTCTGTCATTCCAAACGGTGTCACCATTCTTTTATTGCTTATTCGACAGCATTGAAGGTTTTTTATGACTTTTTTTTAGTAACCATGTCATATTTTAGTATGCACCTCTGAAATCAAATGGAATCCAAAAGGAATTAAAAGGGAATTAGGAAAGAAATTTTTCCAGCGATGCCATCCTGCTTTCTGCCCAGCTATATTCTATCATATACTCCCCCAAATACTGTTCTGCTGCGGTTTCATCGCCTGACAGCAGTTGATACAAATCACAATCTAACATATCTTTGTCGATCCGTCGTATGCCGCGATTGGTAATCAGCAGATCTTCAATGTGATACTCTGCCAGTTCTTTTTTCAAGGTTCGGACAATCTTGCTGCACAAATTCTGTGTATTTTCATCGTTGGGACGATCCTCCCACAGCGTTCCAATGATTTGATCCGAATTGACGGTACCGCCTTCCCTGTCGATCAACAGTGCCAGCAACTCCTTTGCCTTGGCACTGCGGAACATGATCGGTTTCCCATCCACATAAAGATCAAAATGCCCAAAGGTTTTGGCAAAAATCCGCCTGGCAGGTCTCACCATTTTTTGCCTGGCCGCTTCGATGCAAAAAGTTAATTCCCCACTGGAATATGGTTTGGTCAGATACCCATCCACCTGTAAGCGTACTGCGTCCTTTGCATATTCATTGGAATTTGTAATATATATGATTTTCAAATCCGGACATTCTCTCTTGAGCAGCGTCCCCAGTGCCAGACCATCCATCCCTTCCATCTGAATCCCCAATACCACCAGATCTACCGGATGTTCCCGCACGTAAGTATAGGCATCTACTCCATTTTCAAAAGTATGTACAATCTCCAGATCTTCGATTTCTTTTGATTCGTAAGCAAAAATATCAATATCCGTTTGCTCACTATCCACAATAATCATTTTCATGTTACACCTCGTTTGGACGCAGACAAATTTGCGTCTCGTCTTCTACTATTAACCGATCTCATTCTCTTATGTAATTCACAATCCCTAAATAATACCCCTTTCCATAGCGGGTATAAATGCATATAGGAAATCCTTGTAATTTACGCCGAATATGTTTAATCAAAGTATCCAAACGATATTTGTGTATGTCATCCTGCTCTCCCCAAAGCAGCATCAACAAGTCTTGTTTCTCTGTTAATTCTGTACCATGCTTGAACAATGCCTCCATGACCTTCTGCTCCATCCTGGTCAGAATGACTGAATGCTCTTGAGAGGTAAGTCTACCCTCTGCACGATCGAATTGCACCCCATCGAACCAGAGAACATCCCGTTTCAGCTCTTCCTCAAAAGCTCGAATGACCCTTTGCACGATCAAATCCATTGGCTGTCCTTTGTAAATGCATTCTACCGCTCCTGCCTTCAGGCAGGCACACTCTATCTCATAATTTAATTCCGGCAAAACCAGTATCACTTTTTTGCCTTGTAAACACAAGCTCTGTATCACAGCCGGATAACCGCCAGTATCTTCCGGTATCGTTACGAAAGATGTGCCCCAATACAACAAACTTTCTAACTCCAGTAGATTAACAATGATTCCCTGCACTTCTGCCTGACTGCACCATAATTCTGCCGGTTCTGTCACTGCATCTGCACAGATCCCATAGTCTTGTATACCGGATATCATTTGCTCGCTCCATCCCGGATCCGGATCACACAATAATACCTTCATATCCTTTCCTGCCTTCAACCTGTAGTTTCTACCCGATACCCCTCTGCACGGATCTGCGATACCAACAACCGTTCATCCAACCCTCTTTTCCCCGGTCTGTGATTATATACCCGGTATCGCGTAGCAATTTCTTCTGTTGATATATCCGTCACGATAATATTTGCCCCGGCAGATAGCGCTCTCTTTCTCCCATCCATCAACGCCTGCTCAAGCCCCAGATCTGCCACGATCAAACCGGATGGCATCATAAGCCGCAGGATAGACATCACATACAATACCATCTCTCCATTGCCCCCTCGCTCCCGTTCAAACGGCGTATTCTGCGCCGGCAGAAAAGGTGCGACTGTGACCACGTTAGAACCAAAATTTTTGATGAAAATCAATTCTTCTGCCACCTGTTCTATCGTCTGATATGGCATCCCTACTAAAAATCCTGCTCCCACCTGGTACCCCATATCCCGCAAAGACCACATATGCTGTTTCCTTTTCAGCAATGACATATTAGAAGAATGAATCCGCCTGAACTGGGCATCATCACAGGAATCCTGATGCATCAGGTAGATACCGGCTCCCGCCTGCATCCAATGACGATATGCCGTGTCCGTATGCTCGCCCAACGCCAGAATCAACTCTGCATCCTGAAATTTCCGCCGTAACATTCCGATCAGATGTGCTACATCATTCTCTGCATAAGACAGATCCACCCCGCCCTCCAACAGAAAGTGACGAATACCATGCCGGTATCCCTCCTCACAATATTGCAATACCTCCCTCTCTGCCAGACGAAACCGTGGCGCAAATTGATTGCTGCGGCGCAATCCACAATATTTGCAATCATTCTTGCAATAACTGGTAAATGGAATCCTCCCCCATAATTCCACCTTTTGGTCAAAATACCGGCTTCGTGCCGCCATCGCTTTCTCCATCAGGTATTCTGTTGTCTCGGGATTGCGATACCGCAATAAATCCACCAGTTCCTCGCGCTGCAATATCCCTCTGTCTGCCAGCCGGTCCACTGGTTCTGTCATACATGCCCCCATATCTGCATCATCCTCTCAACTTATTTCAAATTGTCCAATAATATTGCAAATCGCGGTATTTAATTCCGGCTTTAACTCTTCCACCGTAGCCGGCTCTCCTTTCAATATTGTATTATAACAGGTAGCATTCACTAATTCCACAATCATAAATATCATTAAATCCGGATTCCGAAATTGTCTGCCGGACTCCACCAATAATTCCTCAAAAATATCCATACAGTTCCGGTTGTCCAACTCTGCGATTCTGATATTGGAAAACACCGCCCAACTGAGATTCTTGGATATAAATTTCAGGATCACCGGATTATCATGCAACTGGTCCACTATATTATCTGCCAATGCTACAATCCGTTCCTCCAGACTATTCCATTCCTGTTTCTCCACCGCCACACTGGCCTTTTCAAATAAACTGCTTGCCTGTCTGGTGATCAGCCGATCCCTGATATCATATTTATCTTTAAAATATAAATAAAATGTTCCCTTTGCCATCTTAGCGCGTTTCACTATATCTGAAATAGAAGTGTTATGAATCCCCTTCTCCGTAAATAATTCAAATGCGGAATAGAGCAAAGCTTCCTGTTTAATCTTCTTTTTTTCTTCTATTTTACCCAAGGTTATGCCCCCTTTTTGTATTTCTCAAATTATCCTCACTTTGCTTTCGCGAAAAGAAAATATCCACGAAGGTATTTTTGCCCCTCCGTGGATATCGTATCACAAATCATGCCATGTAGACAAGATTATTTCACCTCTTCTGTTGACATTACAAATTTTACTGTGCCCTCCATACCATCTGCCAGTCCGGAATAGCTCTGATATTCTTTGGAAGCATCACGGATTCCCTTCACGCGATCCGTCAATCCTTCGATTCCCTCGGTCATATCCGCTATGGTATCTGTCAATTTTATGACTGCCTCGTCCTGAAATTCATTCATACCATCACTCAATTCTCCAGAACCATCGGCTAACTTGCTGATACCATCCGCCACGGTGCCAGTGCTCTTAACCAGTTTCTTTAATCCGGTTGCTAACTTTTTAGTACCACCGGATAACTGCTTCGTCGCCTTGCGAAGAGAAGGACTGCTTTTCGTCAACTGCTTACTCCCCTTCTTAATGGTACTGGTATTTGTAATAATGGAGTCTGCCCCATCCGTGATCGTCTTGTTATTACTCTGAATTTGTACGGCACCGCTTTTTAACTGTTTGATCGCACTAGAGATCTGTGTGATGCCATTACTCAATTTGGTATTGCCCTCTAACAAATCCGGGGAACTATCACGCAACTGTTTTGCATAGTCTGAGATGGTGGATGCACTCTCTGACAGTGACTTTGCACCATTATACAGGTTCGTCTCCTCCGACTCTGTATCTGTAGCTGCCTGGATCTGTGACAATGCCAGCGCCAGATCGGCTGCACCATCCTGATCCGTCTCACCATCTGCCTCGCCATTGGTGGCTGCATCCAGCGCAGCCGCCACCTGCTCACCACCTTCGATATACCGGATCGCTCCGGTAACCGCAGATGCCATTTGCTGATACTGCTGCTTCTCCTGGTCGGTCTGTGCTGCCTCTGCCATCTGCTGATACATGGTCTCCATCTGCTGCAAGCCAGCCACACACTGCTCCAAATCGTCTGTTTTCTTTAATTTCTTTACATTTTCATTGATCGTAGAAACACCATTCTGTACCGCCTTGACTCCGGTATCTACCTGTGCCACACCCTCCTGTAAGCTCTGGGTGCCATCGGTCAGCTGGTTCATATTCTCCTCCGATAACAGAGTAGTCACGGATTCCACAAATTTCTTGACACCATCCCCAAATGCCTTGTACTGCTTTGGCAAATCAGCTGTGGATTGATTCAGGGTAGTGATACCGTTAATCAATGTATTCACCCCCGCCACATATGATTTCATGCCCTTGCTTAACTTCTTGGCGCCTGTCGCATAGGTTCCCACACCCTTTAATAATTTATCCACGCCCTTGGTGTATGTCTTGGTACCTGCATTTAACTGTTTGGCTCCTTTATTCAGACTATTGACCCCATTACGTACGGTACCAACGGCATCTGCGTAAGTACCAAAATTATCATCCAGTGTCTCCAGACCATCCTGTAAAGTCTCTGTACCATCCACCAATTGAGACGCAGCGTCTTGGATGTCAGTCAGTTTGTCGTCCAGATCCTCTATATCATCCAGATCATCCAGCTCCAAATCCCGGAACAGATCCGAAGTGGCCACTGTATAAGTAGATCCCATGGAAAAGTCTTTTACATCGGCTGTGATCTCCACGGTATCCGTCAGTTTATCATTGATGGAATCCGTATCCAGCTCCACATCCTCTCCCAGATCCAGATCGTCCAGATTCAGACTTTCCTTCAGCCCCGGCACACCATATGCCACGACGATATCATTATCCCCTTCGGAAATCACATTGCCATGGTCAATGGTTACATTAGAAAATTTATCCACCGGAAGGATCATCCCGGTCACCATGACAAACGGGGTATAAATTTGTTCCTCCTCATCCATGATGCTGGCCTCTGTCATGGAATGATTCGTATATTCGATACGGATCTTTAATTTCCCGCTTTTCCCCACAATATCAGCCGGCTGTACCTCTTTTCCATCCAGCTCATACTGAATAGAAATCCCCACAGGTAACTGGTCATGGCTGGTTCCCTGATAATAGATATCTTCATCGGAAGTGTCCCAATGTAATGTGTCACCATCCTGTGTGAATTTCTCATCCCCCTTGGTATTGACGATATCCTCCAGTTCGGATACGTCCGATACCCCATCGGCTTTGCCGGAGTTCTTGAGCCAATCGGATACTATGATCTGATTGGTCTGACCATCTGCGTGCAATGTGGCATACACGGTCTCCTCCTTGGAAACTTCCTGGCTTTCCTCGGTCTTCCCAGAGGCAGACATCGGTTTCACTTCTTCTGTCTGTTTCACCGTTTGCTCTGCTGCCCTGGCACCCACATGATCATATAGATAGGTATGTCCGGCATACTCGATACTACCAGCTAGCAATCCTGCGATCACCAAAGTGCTTACTCCTGCTTTCACGATCTTTTTTGTATTTATCTCTTTCATAGCTTACCATCCTTTCCCTACAAAGTTACTATACTTGTTTCTATCCTGTTAAGCAATTATTTTCCTTTTTATTGATATAATATTATCAATAAGAAACTGATATCAATGTGCTTCTTTGTCCCGCTGTGCCACTTTCGCCTTGATCATATCCAGAGAAGTATGTTTGATCACTCCATCAAAGATCCACAGAAAGGCCGGCAACAGACAGATCACCACCACCATACTGATCACAGCACCTCTCGCCAGCAGCATACAGATACTGCCGATCATATCCACGCGGGAGTAGGCTGCCACGCCAAAGGTGGCCGCAAAGAAGCAGAACCCGCTGATCATGATGGACTTGATGGAAGTCTCATGCGCAATACGAATGGCTTCCCGTTTTGACTTCTCCCGGATCGTTCGCTCCTTGTGATATCGATTTGTCATCAGAATCGCATAATCTACCGTAGCACCCAACTGGATGGTCCCAATGACGATACTTGCCACAAATGCCAGAGAATCCTGCATATAGTACGGCACTGCCATATTGCAGGCAATGGCAAACTCGATCACTGCCACCAGAATCACCGGAATGGAAATAGACTTAAAGGTCAACATGATGATCACAAAGATCGCGGCAATGGATACAATATTAACCATCTTGAGATCCACATCTGTCACATCCTGCAAATCCTTCATCAGCGGTGCTTCCCCGATCACCATACCCTCCTTTTGATAACTTTTGACAATCTTATTAATATCTGCCAACTGCGCATTGGCTTCATCCGTGGCAGAACCATAATCCGAGCCGATAAATTGCAGATCATAGTTATCCGTGGATAACATATCTTTTATATCCTGTGGTATCATCTCCTCCGGCATATTGGCACCCACTAAGGAATCAATACCCAAAACCCATTTTACACCATCTACTTCCTCGATCTTTTTGTCCAATTCGCTTTTTTCTTTCCCGCTCAGACCGCTTTTTAGCATCATGATATGGACATTGCTCATATCAAATTTGCTCTTTAATTTCTCATTTGCCTCCGCGCTGGGAATATCCTTTGGCAAAGACTGATCGATATTATAATAGATCTCGTAATGATTATTTCCATATACCGCCG
>JAUNIU010000059.1 GCA_030523265.1 Eubacteriales bacterium
GTGTGAGAGTGCAGGGGTGATTCAGACAAAATCGTTTGGCGTGAAGGGTACATTTGTTCAGATTGTGAATCATTTGTTTACTTCAGAAATGATCTTACAGAATATGAATTAGCAGAAGGAACTGATTTTCATAGGATCGGTTCCTTTTTTTGAAGGAATTTGTAATTTTCCCTTGTATTTTATCGCAATTCCTTTATAATGATATATGTATGATTATATACTGGAATATGATTGGATAAGTTTGCTTATGTGCAGGATCTGATTATTGATATGGATAGAAAGGAGTGTTTGCATGATTGCATCGGGGGCATATAATTACATAAATGTGCTGGAAAAGGGCTGTGATGCCAGTTGGACAAGAAATTCACTGATTTCCAATAACATTGCCAATGTGGATACACCAAACTATAAGAGAAAAGATATTAACTTTGAGGAATATCTGGGCAATGCATTGGGGGGAGGAACTTCTCTGGATGATGAGGTGGCTGGTTTAGAGCTGGATGAGCTGAATGCTTTGACCTATACCGATTATGCCAATGTGGACTACCGTCTGGATGGCAATAATGTAGATATTGATACAGAAAGTGCAGAACTGGCGAAAAATCAGATCAAATATTACACGATGATGGATTCCATTACACAGGAATTTACCAGATTAAAGACAGTTGTTGCAAAATAAGGCGTAGGTCGTAATAAGATACTTTGGCAGGTAGGATTTGTGTGGAAATTTCACACAGCACTTTGTGTCTGAGCACTGCAGCGGATGCCACAGGCTTACCGTAACACAAAGTTGCTTATACGCATGAAGCAGTGCAGAAATGAGGGAAATTATGGGAAATGTTTTTTCGGCGATGAATATTAGTGCGACGGGTATGACAGCACAGAGAACCCGTCTGGATATTATTTCGCAAAATATTGCCAATGTGAATACAACAAGGGATGCAGATGGCAATGTGTATCGGCGCAAGTCAGTGATTTTCGAGGAAAAAGGGTATGTATCCTTTGATGATACTCTGATTAATGCAACCGGCACGCTGGGAAAGGGTGTGAAGATTTCTGAGATCTTTGAAGATACGGAGGAAGAGGGGAAATTAGTATACGATCCATCTCATCCGGATGCGAATGAAGACGGATATGTCATGTATCCAAATGTCAATACTGTGACAGAGATGACGGATATGATTGATGCCAGTCGTTCTTATGAAGCGAATGTAACTGCTTTTAACGCTTCAAAGAGTATGGAATTAAAGGCATTGGATATCGGTAAATAAATTTGATAAATGATTTTGGACAAACATACTATAATTGTGGGCAAGGAGAGAAGAGAAATGGATTTATCAGCTTTATCAGGTGTGGATTTGATGACAGCATTTCAGACACCGACGATTTCTTCGAGTTTAGCGGAGAAGTCGGACACTATGGTGATCGATACGGAAAATAGTCAGAGTGCGTTCTCCGCCATATTCCAGTCAGCAGTGAATATGATTCAGGAAACAAATGCTTATAGTAACGCAGCCGAAGAAGAAGAAATCAAGTATGCATTAGGGGAGTCAGACAGCATTCATGATTTACAGATTGCACAGCAAAAAGCAAATGTTTCTTTGCAATATACGGTTGCAGTGCGGGATGCCTTTATTGAAGGTTATAATAATATTATGAATTTACAGTTCTAGATCAGCCGTATAAGGGCAGTAGGAGAGTTGGATTATGCAGGAAAGAATCAAAGAAATTCCCACTAGATTTGTGGAATTTTGGAATAAATATACTGGAAAACAGAAAACCATTATCATCGCTGTGATATGTGTTATTTTATTGGCGATTGGATTGACCGCCTATTTTGTGTCACGTCCAAACTGGGTGAAATTTGAAGCTTTCGCTAATGTGGATGATGCCAATGCGATGACGGATGCATTGGATGATGCCGGGATTAAATGGAAGGCATCCAATGATGGAATGACATTATATGTACATGATGAAGACTATACCGATGCATTATATACCATGAGTGATAATAATCTGGTAGACACCGGGTTTTCTTGGGATAAAGCATTTGATAATTCCATGTCAACCACGGAAAGTGAGAAAAGCCAGAAAAGAATATTGGCGCTGCAATCGGAGATTCGCAATAGTATGTTACACTATTCCTTTATTGAGGATGCGGATGTCTTTATTGATGTGCCGGAAACTACATACAGTGTGTTGGATGAGGAGGGAGATACCTCCATTACAGCGCAGATTACTGCAGATAAAGAGAATGAAGATTTGTTGACCGCAGAGACAGCGCAGTCTCTGGCATATTGGCTGGCGAATGCTGTGGGTACGGATGTAAAGCATGTGATTATCAACGATTCGGAGGGACATTGCCTGTACAATGGTTCTACACAGGATGGTCTGGGCGGTTATATCTCCGGCGGTGTGGATGAGTATTGTGAGAAGTTGCGCAATACCATGGCATCCAATGTGATTGATCTGTTGGTTAGTCTGGGTTGGGATGATGTAGAAGTGGGCACTCAGGGGATTCAGTTTGATCTTCGTAAAGTAGAAAGCCTGTCAAAAACCTATTCTGTCGATGAGGGTAGAGAGTATGGTTATCCGGGTACTTTATATTCCTATAAATCTGAAGGTGGGAATGGTGTATCGGGAGAGCCGGGTACGGGTTCTAATGATGATGATACAGATACTGTAATCAATGATGGCAGCAATTACAATTCCAGCGTTGAAATAGAGAAATTAGGTAATATATTAACAAATGAGACCATTGAGAATATTAAGCAGGAGACACCAACCATTGAGACGGATCAATCCTCGCTGGGAATTGTGGTATTGCAATACCAGGTCTATGAGGAGGAACAACTGGAAGCAGATGGAACTCTGGATAATATGACCTTTGACGAATTTATCGCTCAAAACAGTGAGCGTACGGCAATCGAAGTGACGGATGAGGAGAGACAGTTGATCGCCAGTGCGACCGGTGTAAATGTGGCGAATATTTCCGTGATAGGCTATCAGGTGCCGAAATTTGTTGAAAAAACCAAATCAACCAGAGGAATTGCAGATTACCTGATGATCATTCTGGCGGTTTTGATTATCGCACTGTTAATCTTCGTAGTATTACGTGGAACAGCACCGGTGAAAGTCGCTGAGGAGGAGCCGGAATTATCTGTGGAACAGCTGTTGGCAACAACGAAAGAGAACCAATCTTTGGATGATATAGAATTTAGTGACAAATCAGAAACGCGTAAGATGATCGAGAAATTTGTGGATGAAAACCCGGAGGCTGTGGCACAGTTGTTGCGGAACTGGCTGAATGATGATTGGGGTTAATGCAGAAAGGTGGTTATAGACATGGCAAAGGGTGAAGAGATTACTGGTGTACAGAAAGCGGCGATCTTATTGATTGCACTGGGACCAGACAAGTCTGCCAATGTATTCAAACATTTAAAGGAAGATGAGATCGAGCAGTTGACGTTGGAGATATCTAATACGAGAAGCATCTCTCCGGCATTAAAGGACTCTGTTTTGAGTGAGTTTTATGAAGTTTGTCTGGCGCAGCAGTATATTGCGGAGGGCGGTATTAACTATGCCAAGGATCTGTTGGAGAAGGCGCTGGGTGCAGAGCGTGCCAAAGATGTGATTGGCAAGCTGACAGCATCGTTGCAGGTTCGTCCTTTTGAATTTGTGCGCAAGACAGATGCCAGCCAGCTGTTAAACTTTATTCAGGATGAGCATCCGCAGACGATTGCTTTGATATTATCGTATTTGTCTTCCGGACAATCTTCTGCCATTATCTCTGCTTTGCCACCGGATAAACAGACCGATGTTGCAAAGAGAATCGCGCAGATGGACCGGACTTCGCCGGATGTGATCAAAGAAGTGGAGAAAGTGTTGGAGCAGAAATTAGCATCTTTGGTAAATCAGGATTACACCGTGGTTGGTGGTGTAGATGCCATTGTCGATATTTTGAATACCGTGGATCGTGGAACAGAGAAACATATTATGGAGAGTCTGGAGATCGAGGAGCCGGAGTTGGCAGACGAGATCCGCAAAAAGATGTTTGTATTCGAGGATATTCTGTCTTTGGACGACAGATCCGTACAGCGTGTATTGCGTGAAGTGGATAACAATGAACTGGCAGTTGCTCTGAAAGGTTCCAATGAAGAGGTTCAGAATCTTATCTTTAATAACCTGTCCAAACGTCTGGCTAGTATGATTAAGGAAGATATGGAATTTATGGGACCAATCCGTATGAAGGATGTAGAGGAAGCACAACAGAAGATTGTAAATATTATCCGAAAACTGGAAGATTCTGCTGAGATCATTATCTCCAGAGGTGGAGGTGACGAGATCGTTGTCTAATGTGATAAAATCAGTCTATTTCAATGTCGATGCAGGACAGACAAAGGTCATTGATTCCGATAGCCGTGTGGAACAGTTTATTCCGGAAATATATGCACAGGAACAAAAAGCAGAGGAGCCTTTTGTGTTCCAACCGTTATCGATGTCTGTCGGGGAAGGGCAGGAGGAAGCCTTTCAGGATGGTTTGTCAGTGATACATATGGATGATGTATTAGAGGAAGAGAGGCAGAAGATTTCCCAGGAAATATCCCAGGGACTGCTGCAGGAAACCGAACGTCAGACCGCGCAGATACTGGAGGATGCCAAAGCGGAGGCGGAACAGACCATCGCGCAGGCAAGAGATGAGGCAGAGGCAATCCGTTCTCAGGCAGAGATGCAGGGGTTGGAAGAGGGAAAACAGCAGGGGTTGGCGGAAGCGGAAGTGAAATTGCAGGAAATGCGCGCGCAGTGTCAGGCGGAATACGAGGAGAAAGTCCGGGAACTGGCAGAGCAGGAACGGCAAATGGAACCGTTTTTTGCAGATTTGACAGCAGAACTGGTGGAAAAGATCACGGGGATTGTGTGTCAGGATAAAAAGGACATTATTTTACATTTGATTCAGCGGGCTGTACATAATCTGGAGAAGCCAAAGCAGATCACTCTGCGGGTATCCAAGGAAGATATGGCGACAGTATCCATGCAGAAAGCCCAGCTTAAAGATGCTGCCGAAGGTGTGGAAGAGTTTGATGTGGTAGAGGATGCCAGTCTGAAAGCGGATCAATGTATCATTGAAACAGAAAATAAAATTATCGATTGCAGTTTGGATGTCCAGTTGCAGAATCTGCGGGATCAGATTCGGATGTTGGCATTGTAGTGAGGAGTGGCTCGATATGGTGATGGATTTATCCAAATACAATATGTTATTAGATCAATCCTTTGAAAAGCGTTTAGGAAAAGTATCCAAAGTGGTGGGATTGACCGTGGAATCCATTGGTCCCACCGCGAAACTTAATGATTTGTGTCAGATCATAGCGAAAGACACAAATCAGGTGATTCATGCTGAGGTGGTGGGATTCCGTGATGACCGGGTCTTGCTGATGCCCTATGACCAGACGGAGGGTGTGGGGGTCGGCAGCCGGGTGGAAAACACGGGAGCGCCGTTAAAGGTGATGGTCAGTGATGATATTTTGGGCAAGGTGCTGGATGGTTTGGGCGTGCCGATGCATCAGGGAGAAATCACGGGTGGAGTGCCCTATTCGGTGGAGGCTGAACCGCCGGATCCTTTGACCAGACAGTTGATTGATGAGGTCTTGCCTTTGGGCGTGAAAGCGGTAGACGGTTTGATCACTCTGGGCAAGGGACAGCGTATCGGTATTTTTGCCGGTAGTGGTGTGGGAAAAAGTACCTTATTAGGTATGTTTGCACGTAATACGAAAGCAGATATTAATGTGATTGCGCTGATTGGAGAGCGTGGCAGGGAAGTGAGAGAATTTATAGAACGGGATCTGGGGGAAGAAGGTATGCGCCGCTCCGTCATGGTAGTGGCTACTTCGGACAAACCGGCACTCATTCGTAAAAAGGCTGCCAAGACTGCCACCGCGATTGCAGAATATTTCAGAGATCAGGGAAAAGACGTTTTGTTGATGATGGATTCTCTGACTCGTTTTTCTATGGCACAGCGGGAGATTGGGCTGGCTTCCGGAGAACCGCCGGTTTCCAGAGGATATCCGCCTAGTGTCTATTCTGAGATGCCACAGTTGTTGGAGAGGGCAGGTCGTTCTGACAAAGGTTCTATTACCGGGTTGTATACGGTTCTCGTCGATGGTGATGATTTTAACGAGCCGATCGCAGATACCGCCCGCAGTATTTTAGATGGTCATATTGTACTGGACCGCAAGATTGCACATTCCAATCATTATCCTGCGATTGACATTTTGCAAAGCATTTCACGTGTTATGAGTAGTATTGTGTCAGAGGAACATAAGGAGGCCAGCGGGAAATTAAATAATGTGCTGGCAACCTATCGGGAGGCAGAAGATCTGGTAAACATCGGTGCATATAAACCGGGGTCTAATCCTGGTATTGACTATGCACTGGCGAAGATTGACCAGGTAAATGAGTTTTTGATGCAGGGAACGCATGAGAAATTTGACTTTGAAGAGGAAGTTGAAAAATTGTGTGCGATCTTTGCAGAGGAGGAAGTCACAGAAGAGTAGAGAGATGCTCCACATTGCGGAATCCTACAAAGAAAAAGTATGTTTGATATCCGGGATTTTTCGCAAAAAAGTCGAGGCTTTCATGAGGATGGGGAACCGATATGGCAAAATTTATTTTTAAGATGGAGAATATCCTGTTGATCAAAAGCAAACTGGAAGATCAGGCAAAAGCAGAATATGGTATGGAAATGAGGAAGCTTCGGGAGGAAGAAGAGAAAAAGCTGCGATTGGAAATGAAGAAACTTGGCTATGAGAAGAAATTGACACTGGCACTACAGGATTATCTGGATATCCGAGAGATTCGCAGACTGGAAGATACGGTGGAAATGCTAAAGTTTCAAATACAAATGCAACAGCAGGTGATTGAGCGTCAGGAAATCCGGGTTGCAAAAGCGAGAGAAAAGCTGAATGAGGCCATGAAAGAGCGCAAAATATATGAGAAACTAAAAGAAAAAGCGTTTGATGCTTTTCGACAGGAGTTAAATGCAGCAGAACAAAAGGAGATCGACGAATTAGTCAGCTTCCGTCATAATGGGGCAGAAAGTGAGGATTAAACAAGATGGCAAAAAAAGACGATAAAATTAATAGCAGTGATCAGGAAAGCGCTGGAAGCAAATTGGTGACAGCGTTGATTGCGATTATCATTATTATCATTTGGTTAGCGGTGTTCGCCTTTCTGATCAAGATGGATGTTGGTGGTATTGGAAGCAAGGTGTTGTATCCTGTGTTGAAAGACGTTCCGCTGGTAAATAAGGTTTTGCCGGAGGCATCTGAGGAACAGCAGGCAGCGGAAGGAAATTACAAATATACCACGTTGAAATCGGCCAATGCCAGGATCGCAGAGTTGGAAGGGCAGTTGGCATCGGAATCCGGGACGACAAGTGCTAATTCTGATTATATTAAAGAATTGGAGAATCAGGTAACAGAGTTACAGAAATATAAAGATAATGAAGATGCTTTCAATAAGAGAGTAGCAGAGTTTGATGAAAAAGTAGTGTTTGCCGAGAATGCGCCGGATATATCGGAATATCGGTCTTATTATGAGTCGATCGAACCGGAAAATGCCGCAAAGATCTATAAACAGGTGGTGGAAGCAGAGCGGTATAGTGAAAAGGCAGCGGAGTTGGCGAAATACTATGGCAATATGGATCCGGAAGCAGCGGCTAAGGCATTGTCAGAGATGAAGGAAGATTTGGATCTGGTATGTGATATCATGGAAAACATGAGTGAGAAGCAGGCTGCGGCTATCTTGCAGGAGATGGACAGCACATATGCCGCACAGATTACGAAAAAGATCGCGGTTGTGAAATAATTGGTGTTTACCAGTTGTTTCCTTACAGGAAACAGAGGGTTTACATATAAAAAATCAAATGCAAAGGAGGTGAAAGTGTGACGAGTGTGGGAAACATAATGGCAGGCAATAGCATTGTGGATTTAGCCAGCGCTATTACACCAAATGCTTCCGCAGGTAATGCTGATTTTGGACAGTACATACGCAAAGAAGTGGCTGCGCAGAGTTCAGTGAATGCGAAAGACGCAGGTCAGACAGAAGTGGTTTCCAGAGAGCAGAAAGTTTCCGTACAAAAAGAGGAAAAAATCATTGCAGATACGAATCAGATGCAGACTTCAGATGCTGCCGGTGAGGTGACCGTGACAGAAGAACAGGTGACATCGTTAAACCAAAAGATCAAAGATGCCGTGCAAGATGCATTGGGGATTGATGAAGAGACGATGGAAAATGTTCTGGCTGAAATGGGGATTATGCCCATGGCTCTGCTACAACCGGAGAATTTACAGCAGTTTATTCTGTTGGTGGATGGCGGGCAGGAACCGACCGATCTGTTGATGAATGAAACGATGATGAATGATTTTCGTCTGGTATTGGATGTTTTGCAGTCCATGGATTTGTCAGAATCGGTAGGAATCCCGATGGAAAAGCTCTTACAGCAAATGCAGTTGGTACCGGAGACAGAGATAGCAGCACAGATTTTGCAAACCACAGAAGTTGGCGAGGTGGAAATGGAAGCCGGGATGTCTGCGTATACAGAACAGAGTGAGCCGGTTGTGGTTACAGTGCAACAGGAAGAGGGTAGTGTCAATCGGGGAAATGGAGATAATCTCCAGTCTATGGTGAACCAGGAGACGTCTACTGCTGTAGAAAACACAACTGGTATGGATGCACAGTATACAGGTTCGCAGAATATGGCAGATGCCAATGCGTCAGGGCAAAATGAGTCGGAATTGCCGCAGCAGGAGAATGTTATTCAAAGGGATCCGACATCCGATTTTGTAGTTACCGGTAATATTCAGCAGCAAGTACAGATGGAGGTCACAAGTGAGATCAGTGCGCCACAGCCGACGCCGCAGATGGTTCAGATCGTAGAGCAGATTGTAGAGCAAATCCGTGTGAATTTGCAGGCAGATACCACAACCATGGAGATGCAGCTAAATCCGGAAAGTCTGGGGAAAGTATTGTTGACGGTTTCTAACAAGGCCGGCATGATGACAGCAAACTTTACCGTACAGACGGAAGAGGCGAGACTGGCGTTGGAGAGCCAGATGTATACACTGCGGGAAACTCTGGAACAAAAAGAGTTAAAAGTGGATGCAGTGGAGGTGACCGTATCCAATTTTGAATTTACGCAGGAAGGTGGAAGCAGCGACGATCAGAAAAATCTGAATCAGGGAGATGGCAGGAGCCGCAGATTCCGTGTGGAAAACCAGGAGGAAGAAGAAGGCGAGGCTGTGTCTGCTGAGGAAGAGGCAGAGCGTGTGCGACGCAGCGTGATGCGTGATAATGGAAGCAGTATTGACTTTACAGCATAAGGAAAGGAGGCAATATGAGTATTGTAGCACCAGTAGCGGATGGTAAGATCCAGATCTCGGAATCATCACAGACCACCGAGAGAAATACAGGTTCTTCTTTGGGAAAGGAAGACTTTTTACAATTATTGGTTACACAGATGCAGTATCAGGATCCGTTAGATCCGGCAGACAATACAGAGTATGTGGCACAGTTGGCACAGTTCTCAGAATTGGAAGCAATGCAGAATCTGACCGATACCGCCAATCATACTTCTGCCTTTACATTAGTGGGCAAAGAGGTATATATTGAAGATCAGTCGGCGGGTGGATATACCACTACCGCACAGGGAACTGTGGAATATGTAACCATTCAAAACGGAGATCCGTATGTCTCTGTAGAGGGGCAGTTATATCCATATGACAGTATCGTGCAGGTAATTGACCAGTCATATCTGATATCACAGTATATTCCAAAGGTGGATAAACAGACGGTTACCTATCGTCATCATGATCCACAGGATGTTACAGTCACAGGTGTGGATCTTGGTTCGGAAGGATACGAGGCAGGCAGTTTTGCTGTGGTAATCGTATCAGAATCCGGGGAAACCAAAGCCATTGAGACAGACAATTTGAAATATTCCAAAGGAACTCTGGTCATTGATAAGAGTGCATTTACAGATCTGGAGGCAGGGAAATATAGTTTGGCATTTGTCTTTGATGATCCGAACTCGACAGTAGATTATGAATCGGTTACATTAGAGGTAAAAGGAATTAAGCCAACCGATTAGCCAAGAAAGCAGAAAAGAGGTGGAGCGCATGCAGCGATTAGAACAAAGATATTCTCCATCGATCCAGCAGATGACCGGGATGCTTGGGAAAAAGCAGCCGGAACAGAAGACATCCGCGAAAGCAGAGCTTTCTTTTCAGGAGATTCTACATACAACTGCCAGGCAGGAGCCGGTACAGAATCTGAAGTTTTCAAAACATGCCAATGAGAGATTAGCCACGAGAAATATCAATTTATCCTCAGAGCAGATGGAGCGTTTGGAAACGGGCACTACGAAGGCGCGGGAAAAAGGAATTCAAGAGTCTTTGGTGATGGTGGATAATTTGGCATTCATTGTGAATGTAAAAAATAATACGGTGATTACAGCGATGGATGATTCATCGGATTCTATTTTTACAAACATAGATGGAGCCGTGATTAGTTAATTGTTAATGAAAAAGGAATGCATTGATATGCCGGACCTTGATGGAGGTATCGGATCCTGACTGACTGATGGATCCCATCGCATTCCTTACATAAATAATAATTTGGAGGAAAAATATTATGATGAGAGGACTCTATTCTGGTGTGGCCGGGTTAAAAACACACCAGACGAAGATGGATGTTATCGGTAATAACATCGCAAATGTAAATACAGTAGGTTTTAAGGGGAGTTCGGTGAACTTTGCAGATACATTTTATCAGACCATGTCCCCGGCAACCGGACCAAATGCTTCCACAGGGGCGGCAGGTTCCAATGCGAAACAGATCGGTTTAGGTTCTTTGGTTGGTTCCATTACCACCAATATCACAGATCCGGGTGGTACTTCCACGACAAACCGTGCTTTGGATGTGGCGATCAATGGAGATTCGTTCCTGATTGTGAAATCAGGCGGAGCAACATATTTTACAAAGTCCGGTGCATTGAATGTAGATGCGGCAGGTACCTTGTATTGTACCACCAATAACGCAACCGTACAGGGATGGTTAGCCGATGCCAATGGTAATATCGTTCGCGATTCGGTGCGAGATCTGGCAGTCATGACACCAGATAAAACAACGATTGAGCCTACAGCGACAGAGAATATTACATTGTCCGGTAATATTGATAAAAATGACGAAGATCTGGAAGTGACAGTAGCAAATTCTACGACAGAAGGTTTCCGTATGACATTTACCTTCTATGACCGAATTGGTGAAGAGTATACGGTGCAGATGTATCTGCAGAATACAGATACTTCCGGAGCTTATGGTTTGGTAGTGAGTGATGTGGTTGATTCCACCGGAAAATCCATCTTTGTAACAGAAAATGAGGATGCCGATGGAAATAAGACTTATGAGAGTTCCAATGCGACAGTAACTTTAGGTGGCGTGGAATACTCTGTAGCAACCGTAGATGAAAAGACCGGTAAGATGACATTGCAGGCAGGCGGAGACGCTGCCCAGATTATCTTTAATCCGGAATCCGGTGAGTTCAGTACCACGAAGGAAGATATTACCAGACCGGATACCTCTCTGTATGCCGGTAAAGCACTGGTATTCGATGTGACCAATGCCGGAGATGGCAGAGATGATACGTTTAATCATTATGTGAATGATGGTGCAAATGAGTATGGCGGTGTGGAAATTGATGTAAGCTATCTGACACAGTTTTCTTCCGGTGGTAAGGGTAACACTTCCTATACCCGTGGCGATGCCGATGGCAATGGTGCCGGTAATGTGGCAGGTGAAATGTCCGGAATTTCCATTGATAACCAGGGAATGGTCATTGGTACATATACAAACGGAGAGAAGAGAGTGTTGGCGCAGATCGCAGTAACCACGTTTGCCAATCCGTCCGGTTTGGAAGCGGTGGGCAATAGCTTGTTTGCAGCCACTATGAACTCCGGTTTGTTTGATGGGGTTGGTGAGGATATCACCAGTTCCGGCGGAAGCTTTACACCAGGTGCACTGGAGATGTCCAATGTGGATCTGGCAACAGAGTTTACCAATATGATTACCACACAGCGTGGTTTCCAGGCAAACTCCCGCATTATCACTACTTCAGATACCATGTTAGAGGAATTGGTTAATCTAAAGAGATAATCCTGATGTGATGGATGGCTAATGTAGAGATTAGTAACAGGTGGATGCGCATCTGCCTGTTACTATTTTGTTGTTATGATGGGGCGTTGTTCCCGGAATACTTCGGAATGGAGATTACTATGATTGATGTTACTAAGATGAATGACTGCAGTATTACGGTGAATGCAGATCTGATCGAAACGGTGGAAGAGACACCGGATACGGTGATCACTTTGACAACCGGGAAAAAAATAATTGTAAAAGAAAGTAGACAGATGATCAAAAATCTAGTAGAATTATACAAGAGAGAATGTAATCGTTTTGATTGATACATATTCTACAAATTAGAACAAGGTGGTGGAGAGAGTGGACTTAGCGACACTAGTAGGTTTAGTAGCGTGTCTTTTCTTTGTATTCTTAGGTATTGTCACAGGTGATGAAGGATTTGCAAGTTTAAGACATTTCTATGATTTGACATCTATTTTTATCACGATCGGTGGTTCTATGTGCTGTATGTTGATGCAGGCTAAGAGTATTCCCGATTATTTAGCGTCTTTTAAATCCTTTCGATTGGCATTAAAAGTATCAGAGGCAAATGAAGGAGAAGTGATTGGTAATATTATCAATCTGTCGAATGTAGCGCGTAAAGAAGGTTTACTGGCTTTGGAAGAGGCAGCAAATAACATTGAAGATGATTTCCTGAAGAAAGGAATTATGTTAATTGTGGATGGTACGGATCCTGAACTGGTACGCAGTATCATGGAGACGGAGCTGAACTCTTTGGATGCCAGACATAATGAGAAAATTGGTTTCTGGGCCAACTGGGGTGGCATGGGTCCTGCCTGGGGTATGATTGGTACCCTGATTGGTCTGGTAAATATGTTATATAACATGGATGATATGAGTAAGATTGGACCGGCTATGGCGGTGGCGTTGATTACCACGTTATACGGTTCCTTGCTGGCAAACTGGATTTGTATACCGATTTCTTTCAAGTTAAAGCAGAATAATGATCTGGAGATCAAGATGAAAGAAGTAATGGTGGAGGGTCTGCTTTCCATCCAGGCTGGTGAGAATCCTCGTGTAATCGAAGAGAAGTTAAAGTCATTCCTGGCACCATCCATTCGTGATTCAATTGGTCGCGGAGGTGCTGAAGGCGGTGCAGCTGAAGGTGGTGAAGCATAATGGCTAAACAGAAGCAGAATGCGGAGATTAAGACCGATGGTTGGAAAGATACATTTTCTGATTTGATGAATCTGTTACTTTGCTTCTTTGTATTGCTATTTTCGATGTCTTCGGTGGATGAGATGAAATATGCCGAATTGGTGGCATCTCTGTCCAATAGTTTTAGCATTTTTAGTGGTGGTGCCAAAGCCATTGGTGAGGGAACTTTGGTTTCCAGTGGTGCAACCCAGTTAAATAATCTGGACGAATATTACTCTGATATGGGTAAAAAGGCAGAGGAAATCGAAGACGCAGACGATCCGCTGGCAGAGCTGGAAGAGCAGCAGCGACTGGAACAACAAAGAAAAATGGAAGAGTTGTACGGTGAAGTGGTGGAACAGTCTGAAAGTAAGCATTTGGAAGATGATC
>JAUNIU010000297.1 GCA_030523265.1 Eubacteriales bacterium
CTATGTTATAAGATTTCCAAGGGCAAAAAATAATAGCCAACATTATTCCAGGTAATGTCGGCTATTTGTATAAATAGCATATCGTTAAGAGGAAACTGTGTCTCTGGCTTTTTTTCCGCTCTTAATATAACCAAACGGACCGTAGAATGCAAGAGATTTCTAATTCTTGTTTTGTCATCAGAAATTCCGTCTCTCCTTTACTCCAAATAAGGCAATCCCCAACATGATTAATGTAATTATTGACATGGAAATAAATGCAATATTAACTCCCCGCATAGGTGCAGCATTCCCATAGGCGGATTGAGAAGAAACTGCGACTGCTGACATGATTGCAACAAACACGGCACTACCGATAGATCCTGCTACAGTTCTGAGTGATGTTAGTAATGTAGAAGCATCCGCAACCTTTCCTACAGATACCTGACTGGTGCCCCAGGTGAGAAGCGGCATCATCAAACAACCGATGGATATATTCCGAATGATATTAAGGATTGCTGCGGCTATGAGAGGTGTGGCTAATGTAATAAAATACATGCCCACATTACTAATCAGCAAACAAATGGAGCCTATTACAAATAATTTTTTAATACCTATCTTATCGTAAATTTGACCTGCCAGAGGATTAATTAATGCTGTGGCAATGGAGCCTGGCAGGGTTACAAGAGCTGATGTGACTGCGGAATAACCCAAAACCGACTGAACATACAAAGGCATCAACACAGAACTGCCCATCATGACCAGATACAATAGCATACTTGCGATGACGGCTAAGGAATACTCTTTTTTCTTAAGGATGCGAATATCCAGAAATGCTTTATCCAGTTTTAGCTGCCGAAAGACAAATAATACGGTTCCCAAAATGCCGATAATAAGGGGAAATCCTGACAGAAGGCTCATAAGACCGTAACCGCCAATATTTCCGATTCCAAGCGTGATCCCACCAAACGCAAATATACTGAGCACAAAAGAAATTACATCAAATGTAATCTCTTGTAATGTCAATATGTCGCTAAAATTAATAATTGACATAATGAGAGAAAGGATCATAATGACCATTGTATATATAAATATATATTTCCAGCCAACGGTATCGACCAGAATCCCGGCTATCGTTGGTGCAATGATCGGTGCCGCTGTGGCTGCAAGTCCATACCAGCCCATCATGGTTCCTGTTTTATTTGCGGGATATATGGTCAATATGATTACCTGTCCCATGGAGGTGAGAATACCATTGCCGATTGCCTGAAGAACTCTGCCTGCCATCATGATGCCAAATCCTGGGGCAAATATACATGCAAGTTCCCCGACAATAAAACAGATGATGCCGGAGATATATAATGTTTTCGTTGGAATCTTTTTGACCAGAAATGCAGTTAGTGGCATCACAATTCCCATAGCCAGAGAATATCCGCTTGTCATCCATTGGCCTGTTACCGTACTGATTCCGAAATATTCCACTACAGGAGGGAGTGCTGTTGTCATTGCTGTTGCCAGCATGGATGTGGCAATTCCTGTAATCATCAAATTAACAAAAATAAGCAGCTTCTGTTTCTCGCTTCGTTTTACAGACATTTTATTACACGCCTTTCTATCATTTTTTATATGGATGCACTGATTTTCTCAAGAATATTAAAAAACATTTCCAATTCTTCGCTTGTCAGACAATCCAGCCATTCCTTGTGTTCAGATACATAGGATTTTCGTATCTGTTCTATTTCCTCGTCTCCCTTTTTGGTCAACGATATAATATAGGTGCGTTTGTCATGTTGATCAGGTACTCGGTTAATCATATTCTTATCTTCCAGCCGTTTTATCGTCTCGCTTAAAGAAGTGGGCCGGATACCTAAGATTTCGGCTAACCTTCTCTGATTTATTTCGCCCGCCATTTTAATCATATAAAGGCAGCGGGATTGGCCTTTTCTGGCATTAGGACGTATGGCAGTATCCCGGGATTGTTTTTGCAATTTGTGGATGACATCATAAAATAATTCCACAACTTCATTCTTGTCATGTAACATCAAATCAACTCCCTATCTGATTTATTCCTCTATGAACTTTTTTTCTAAAACGTATGGCAAACCATTAATACATTGCGTAATATCATAATTGCCATTAAT
>JAUNIU010000298.1 GCA_030523265.1 Eubacteriales bacterium
CAATTTTGTCTGCCACCCCTCCCACTACTGCTTTTTACATTATATGACAGATTATCTTTTGTATTTCATTTAATACTTCCATTCCAGTAATTTTGCTTTTTCATTATGCATAACTTTATAAAAAATATTTTATGGGATTTACGTCCGTGAATTACCTGACACAAGTCTCGTAATGCGCATTGAGACAGCGCAGAAATGGAGTTTTTATGAAACGATGTGTTCCGTTGGAAGCCGCTGCGGAGGAAGTATGTAATCAAAGTTCGATTCCGCCACTGATCTTTCAACTACCGCCCAAGGTCGGGCGTCAAACTCTGGAAGATGCCCAAAGTACCCCAGTTTGCAAATATCCCGCAGATACATGTTGCAATCAGATAAACACCGGAAAATGGGGTGCTATCCCGGTATATTTTGTCGCACCGCAGGAATCCAACCCCATCCGAAATATTATCTTTTACATCCATGGTGCAGGCTGGGTCTTTGGCAGCTTCCATACCCACGAAAAACTTGTCAGGGAACTTGCAGCAAGAACACATTCTCTGATTGTTTTCCCGGAATACTCCCGCGCACCGGAGGCTAAATATCCGACAGCGCTTGAACAATGCTTCTATATTCTTTGCACACTCCCAGAGATTTTAGGAAACTGTTATCCTGACATTGACTGGAGAACGCTTACGGTTGCCGGAGACAGTGTTGGTGGAAATATGGCGATTGCCATGTCACTTATGACTGAAATGCGTTGCGGCCCTGTCATTCACAAGCAGCTCTTGTATTATCCGGTTACGAATGCCTGTTTTGATACCCCATCCTACCGTCAATTTGCTACTAATTATTATCTGTATCGCGCCGGGATGCAATGGTTTTGGCAACAGTACGCTCCCTGTATGGCAGACCGTAATCAAATCACTGCATCCCCTTTGCGTGCCGACCGAAAGCATCTATCCCATCTTCCGGACACCATGATCATTAACGGGCAGGCAGATGTCTTGCGCAGCGAGGGAGAAGCCTTTGGAGAAAAACTTCGCTGTGCAGGTGTAGAGGTAACCGCCATACGGGTTCAAGGCACGATTCACGATTTTGTCATGCTGAATGCCCTTGACCAGACGGAAGCCTGCCGCATCGCCATGGATGCCTCTACCCAATGGATAAACCGGAAAAATCATTTATCTCATGTAAATTAATGCGCCGCCAGAAGCCGCTTAATTGAGATTAAGTATTTTGCATTAACTAGTATGAAAAGTCAAGGCCGCTTACCATTCATATTATTCAGAAAATATGTTATAATGAATCGCGAAACATTCACATCTTTTCCATCCGGTGGTCTCCTGCCCCTGCGATTCCAAAGGAGACCGATCGACCCAGGTATCACCGGACCGGAAAGCAATTCTCTTATTCACGACGAAAGGACAGAAGCCTATGACTATTTTAGAAGCCATCAAAACGCGTCATTCGGTACGCAGCTATCAACAAAACCCCATTGATACCGAAACCATCCAGACATTACAAAAGGAAATTGATGCCTGCAACCGCGAAAGCGGTCTGCATATTCAAATGATCACTGGTGAAGAAAAAGCATTTGGCGGCATGATGGCCCATTATGGGAAATTCTCAGGTGTACAAAATTACATTGCTCTGATCGGAAAAAAATCATCCAGATTAGATGAGCAAATCGGTTATTACGGGGAACGCATCGCACTCTTTGCCCAGACTCTTGGACTCAACACCTGCTGGGTGGCGATGACCTTTAGCAAGGGCGTCACCAAAAGTAACTGCAAACTGGAAAAGGGCGAGAAGATCGTCTGTGTCCTCTCGCTAGGCTATGGAGAGACGCAGGGTGTGGCACATAAAAGCAAACCTATGGAACAGCTTTGTCATACCGACCATCCTATGCCTGATTGGTTTCGCGCTGGTATGGAGGCCGCATTGCTGGCACCCACTGCTATGAATCAACAGAAATTTTTGATCACGCAAAAGTCCAATATTGTCAAAGCAGAATCTTTAGGAGGATTTTATTCCAAAGTGGATTTAGGAATTGTGAAATACCATTTTGAAATCGGAGCTGGAATAGAAAACTTCCAATGGGAAGACTAAAACGTTTAATTTGATCATGATTAC
>JAUNIU010000060.1 GCA_030523265.1 Eubacteriales bacterium
AGTTTCCGTTTCACATCGGTCCGGGCATAGATCGATTCTGAGATACGGTCCCCCAAAAACGGAAGCCTGCGCAGTGTATAGATCAATCGGTTCACCCCTTCGGTAAAACTGATTTGAAATTTCAAATAACAACATTGCACCATTGTCCCGCCCCTCCTATTCCTGTAATAACGCAATGACACGCTCTTCAAAATCTTTGCTATGCTGATCCTCATGAACATCAGAAAGTTCTCCCTGATGCAACAGAACAATTTCGTCACACAGATCCTGCGCCAATTGCAAAATATGCGTGGACAGGATAATAATGTGATCCTGTTTCATGCCAAGCAGCATCTGCTTCATCTCATGGGCAGCCACCACATCTAATGAGGTCAAAGGTTCGTCCAATAACAAAATCGGCTGTTTGGCGATTAACAGACACAACATCTGTAATTTATTCTTCATGCCATGGGAATATCCTTTGATCAGACGATCCAGATCCGGCAGTTCCAACCCTACCATGGTGGCATATTCCTCTACGGTATAAACATGTTGCATCCGTTTTTTATTAATGTCAATAAAGAACTTAATAAATTCGTATCCTGTCAAAAACTCTGGCAATACCGGGGTCGCATACGCATAGCCGATCTGATCATAGGCAAGCGGTGTCTCCTGTCCCTGGCAAAGCAGATGAATCGAGCCCTGCTCCTGCTCCATCTCACCACTGATGCAATTAAACAAAGTCGTTTTGCCAGCACCGTTTCTCCCCAGCAAACCATAGATTTTCCCCTTTTCAAAAGTGAAGTTTGCCCCACGCAATACTTCCTTTTCATCAAAGCTCTTGATAATATCCCTCAAAACTAATTCCATCTCATTTTCTCCCTCGTATATATTTTTCGATTCCCTTATCTCCCTAATCATCCATCATGGCAGCAGATCATGTACCGCTGGAAATAATGTCACACTGCGCTTCAAAATACCATTGACATAGGCGATAAATATCCCATAATTGACGATCGGTATTCCCTGCTCCTCTGCACGATAAATCCGATGTTTCATTTCCTTTTCGTGTAATGTACATCCTCCACAGTGAATCACCATAGCATATCCTGAGAGGTCTGCCGGAAATTCTGTCCCACTGCATGTCTCGATCTGTAATGTTTTCCCACTGTGCTCCCGCAGCCATCGAGGAATCTTGACAGTACCGATATCATCGCACTGTCTGCGGTGGGTACATCCCTCCGCGATCAGTATACGATCACCATCCTGCAGACGGTCCACGGCTGTCACACCAGCCACCAGCTTTGCCAGATTGCCTTTATGTCTGGCAAACAGGATCGAAAAAGACGTCAACGGAACCTCCTCCGGCACAATCGCGCTCACCTCTCGAAACGCCTGGGAATCGGTGATCACCATACGGACCTTCCCCGCCAGATTTTCCAGAGTTTTCCCAAGTTCCGGCACCTGTGTCACCACCGCCACCGCCTGGTGATCCAGAATATCCCGGATCGTCTGCTGCTGCGGCATGATGAGCCGCCCCTTTGGTGCAGCCGAATCCACCGGTACCACCAATACGATAATATCTCCTGCCACGATCAAATCACTGACGATATGTAATTCCTGATCTGCATCCGGCACTTGCGTAATCAGGGTATCCTTTAATTCTTCCAGTCCCGTTTTACGGACAGTGCTAATCACATTCACAGGAACATGTGGGTTTTTCAGTACCAATTTTGTCCGTATCGCTTCTGCCTGTGCATCCTCTATCCGGTCTGCCTGATTCAGTACAATGATATATGGTATCTTCTTCTCTTCCACCAGAGAAATAATCTCCGTCTCTTTCTCTCCGATTCCCCGTCTGGATAAAAGTTCTTCCTCTGTGATCTGTGAAATATCCAATACCACCAGTGCAATATCCGTCCTATTCAACACCTGCAGAGCCTTTTCCACACGTTTCTCACCCAAATCTCCCACATCGTCCAGTCCTGGGGTATCAATCAACATACAGGGACCTAACGGCAGTATCTCCATCGCCTTAGATACCGGATCTGTAGTGGTCCCTTTCACATCCGATACGATGGCTAACTGCTGGCCGGTAATGGCATTAATCACACTGGACTTGCCTGCATTTCTTTTCCCAAATATTGCAATCTGCAGCCGGTCTCCCTGCTGTACTGTCTGTAAACTCATGTCTGTCATCTCCCGTCTGTAGCTTTGTTTTATCTGATCTGTCCATTTCCACGAATCAGATACTTCATTGTCGTCATTTCACGCAGTCCCATCGGTCCTCTGGCATGTAACTTCTGTGTGGAGATACCGATCTCTGCCCCCAGACCAAACTCCCCGCCATCGGTAAATCTGGTAGAGCAATTCACATACACACAGGCAGAATCCACCACCTGCTGGAACTTACGGGCATGGGCATAACTTTCTGTCACGATACACTCCGAATGCCCCGTAGAATAAGCAGCAATATGATCAATGGCTTCCTCCAGGGAATCCACTACTCTGATCGCTATGGTATAATCTAAAAATTCCGTGGCATAGTCTTCCTGGGTTGCCGGAATCACAGAATCCCCCAAAATAGCCTTTGTCCGTTCACATCCCCGGATTTCCACCTGATGCTGATCTAATCTGGCTTTTAACAGTGGCAAAAAATCCTCTGCCACCGCCTGGTGCACCAGACAGGTCTCCAATGCGTTACACACACTCGGTCTCTGGGTCTTGCCATTGTCGGTGATATCCACCCCCATGTCCAGATCTGCTGTCTCATCAATATATATATGACAATTCCCGGTTCCCGTCTCAATCACCGGCACTGTGGCATTTTGTACCACTGCCTGAATCAATCCGGCACCTCCGCGAGGAATCAGCACATCAATGTAACCACTGGCTTTCATCATCTGTGTAGACACTTCTCTGGAAGTGTCCTCCACCAACTGAATGATATCCTCCGGAAAACCTGCTTCCTTCACCGCCTCCCGCATGGTATTCATCAGAATCTGGTTGGAATGAATGGCTTCCTTGCCACCCCGCAGGATCGCTGCGTTACCACTCTTGATACAAAGGGCTGCTGCATCCACTGTCACATTAGGTCTGGATTCATAAATGATCCCCACCACGCCCATCGGCACACGGAGCTTGGTGATCTCCATGCCGTTCGGTCTTGTAGACCCCTGAAGCACTTCCCCCACCGGGTCTTCCAACGCGATCAACTGGATACAGGCATCTGCGATCCCCTGAATCCTCTCTTCGGTCAAACGCAGTCTGTCCACCATGGTCTCTGTGATCCCATTCTCTCTGGCGGCAGCGATGTCCTTTTCATTCGCCTGCAAGATCTCTGCACTATGTTCGACTAACGCTTCTGCGATCTTTTGCAATACAACATTCTTCTCCCCGGTGGCAGCACAGGCTAACCTCCCTTTGGCTGCCTTTGCTCTGGTTCCCATTTCCTCAATATAATTCATCCCATGTCCTCCTATCGTAATTATTTCATTGCTACAAACACCTCTTCGGCTACCGAGAAAATTCTTGGTATCCAAACTAACTTTTCCTCACTGGATCTCCTGATTCCGAAAAAGGCTGCCACACGCCTATCGTATAACAGCCTCTTTGCTTCGCTTCTATGCATCAATTTTCTTGGAACAGGCGATTGCCAATGCCCCAGAACCAATATGGCAGGATATACTTAAAGACAGTGGGTCCACCACAATGTCTTCTACCCCAAAGTGTTCCCGTATCATCTGGCAAAATGCAATGGCTGCCTCTTCATTATTGGTATGCGCCACCTCCAGATGCACATTCTCAACACCGCCAAAGCGGGTATTGATATCCTCTTCCATCGCGGACAGCATCTTAGCTACTCCCTTTTTGGAAGTCTTGGCAACCGCATAAGCATCCAGCTTTTCCCCCTGAATCTGTAAGACCGGTTTCAGGCGAAGTGCAGTACCCAATGCCGCTGCTGCCGGAGTGATCCTGCCCCCTTTTTTTAAATACTTTAAAGTATCTAACATAATATAAATACTGGATTCAAACTTCACCTCTTCCAGTTTTTCCCGTATCTCCACGGCTGTTTTTCCCTCGCGAATAAGCTGCAAAGCATCTAACACAGACTGTTTCTGTGTCACAGAAATTCGCTGGTTATTGACGACCTGTACCTTCCCATCATAATCCTGCGCCAGCATCAAAGCCGTCTGGCACGAACCGGAAAGCCCACTGGACATGGGTATATGCACAATCGTATCCGCGGTCTCCAATAACTGGTCCCAGACCGCTGTCACATCCTCCGGGGATGGCTGGGAAGTGGAGATATCCGCATCCTCTAACAATTTCTGATAAAACTCCTCCTGTGTCAGAGTAATATTTTCATAATACGTCTCACCCTCTATCAAGAAAGGCATCGGAATCACGGTAATACCCCATGCATTCGCTTCCTCTGGTGTGATATCACTATTACTGTCTGTAACCACTGTAACCTTTTCCATACCTTACCTCATTTCCATGCTATATTATATAATCAAACAGCACTATTTCACTAACTGTAATATTATATCTAAAATGCCCGAGAATTACAACACTTTCGCAACTTGAGTTCCCGCATTTGGGGTTCCGCATTTCTAATTTTTAATTTTATGTTTTTTGTGTGAAAGGGCCATGCTGCTTATAGCAGCATGCGCAATATGCATATAAATTGCATCCGGAAAACAAGTTTTCCGAGTGCAATTTTATGCAATATTTCCACATCACAGTTTGTGATGTGGACTTTTCACACCAGTTGATACAAAATGCGGAAACTCAAGTCTCACAATTTCCCCGTAAGGCACGCCAAACCTAAGTAAGCAACTGATATTTGCGCTGAATCATTTCCTCGACTCTGGCAATATAATCTATCACACTTTTTACGTTTTCTACGCGGCTGACCTGCCCCAAGGACGGATGATATAATTTCGTGGATGCTCCGGCTCCCACTGCCAGAATCGTCTGTTTCTCCTCCATGATCAAAATGTTGTACAGACACTCACTGCCCGGTCTGGCATATCCAATATTTTCCTGTCCGGTACTGCCCGCATGCCCTGCGGAATTTTTTTGACGATACATATAATAGGGAGCATACCCCTGTTCTGCAGCAAATTCCTGTCCCAAAAGTAACATTTGCTCCATCTGTTCACCACGTTTGCGTTCCAGTTCCGCTAACGGAATCTGCCCCTTAGCCGCCTGCTCCTCCAATACAGTGCGCAGCCTGGATGCCCGTTTGATCACCAGGGAATGAATCGTCACACTGTCAGGATCTAACGCTTTAATCTGCCTTAAGGTATCCTGAAAATCGGATACCGTTTCGCCCGGCAACCCGATTATCAGATCCATATTAATATTGGAAAATCCCAGTTTTCTTGCCAGGGCAAACGCTTCTCTGGTATCCTCCACCGTATGTCTCCTGCCGATCAGCTCCAATGTCTGCTGCTGCATGGTCTGTGGGTTCACAGAGATCCGGTCAACCCCCAGGTCTCTTAATGCCTGAAGCTTATCGCTGGTAATACTGTCTGGGCGTCCAGCCTCCACGGTAAATTCATAGGATTGCGTCACCGGATAACAAGATCTCACATGTCCTATCAACTCCCGCAACTGTTCTGCCGAGAAAGCAGTGGGAGTACCACCACCGATATAGATACTGGATAACGGTCTGCCCTTCATCACATCTGCCATGGCACTGATTTCTTTTTTCAGTGCCTGCAGATACTCTCCCGTATAATGTCCAAACTGTTCCAGCGGATAAGAGGGAAACGAACAATATAAACATGTGGTAGGGCAAAAAGGTACACTGATATACAGACTATAGCCCTGTTCATACGGTACCTTCTCCAATAGTGCCGCCTCTCTTGTGGCAATCTGCATCCCCAATTCCACTTTTTCCGGACTGCATAGATACGTTTCCCGCAATTCCTCCCGCACCTGGTTCTCCGTCGCACCGGATAAAAGCTGATTCATCGTGATCTTGGTGGGCCGAACCCCCGTCATCGTCCCCCACGCCGGAATCCTGCGTTTCAATAGAGACGTTAAATACTCCTCCGGGTAATCTCGAAGGAGTGTAAATAATAATTTTTTTAATTCATTTTTGTAATATGTCCGGTACGGATGCGCCTTTTTGCCTTCCCGCTTATGCCAGTCCTCTGCCCCTGTTACCTGTGTACAGCCTGTCTGCACCGGCGAAGACACCGCTTGTACCGCGATCCGGATCTGCGTCATCGATAAAATGATAGCAATACGCATCACACCCGCTTCCGGGTGATCCAAATCAGATATCGCATCCGGATCTGTCCCATCCTTATTTTTCTGCGGATCCCGCACGACGATCTGACTGCGTTCTCCCGGAAAAAAACTATTCACCAAAGCCTGTATCTCATAATCAAAATCCCGTTCTGATAAAAATATGGTAATCATCCGTTTCCTCCATGCCATAACGTTTGCGTCAGGAACCACGTCCCAAATTTCGCAACTACTCTACCGCAAACGGATTAAACATCTTTTCATTTTGGATCGATGTTGTCAATCCATGTCCCGGAAATACCTGTACTGCCTCCGGCAAGACAAATAATTTTTCACGAATCGAGCGAATCAGTTCTGACATACTGCCTCCGGGAAAATCCGTCCTTCCCACCGATTCCTGAAATAACGTATCACCCGAAAAAAGCATCGCCGCCTTTGGAAAATAATAACACATTCCTCCCACTGTATGCCCCGGCGTCAACAGGCACCGTACCGGCTGTCCTAACAGTTCGATCTCCTCACCATCTGCCAGCCAGTGATCTGCCTCCACGCTCAACTGATTACTTCCCATCTGTGTTCCCAGATTAATCCGGGGATCCGTCAAGGTTTCACGCTCTGCTTCTGCCGCATATACCGGGATCTGATACTCCGTTCGCACCGCATCCACTGCCATAATGTGGTCAAAATGTCCGTGGGTCAATAATATCGCCACTGGCTTTAGCTCCTGTTTGTCCACATACTCTCTGATCCGGTCTGCCTCCGCTGCCGGATCCACGATCACGCACTCTTTTGTATCTTCCCGATATAAATAATAACAATTCGTCTGTACCGGACCCAATACCTGAAATCTACAAATCAAACGAGACATTTTGTCCTCCTTTTCTGTACCATACTCTATGATTTCGTTCTCTCAATATCCTTGACGCTTTCTACCTGACGCAGTTTCGCCATCAGCGTATGCAGCGCTTCTACCCCACGAACCGCAAATCCGATGGAAATCGTAGCAATCCCCTGCTTGCTGGTACGGGTATTGACGTTTCGGATCGTAATGCCATTTTCCGTAAATACCTTGGTCAGATCCAACAAGATCCCCATACGGTCATATGCATAAATCACAATCTCTGTATCAAATAATTCATCTGCCTTGCCCTCTGGCGCAATCTGCCATTCTGCCTCGATAATACGCTGGCGGTCTGTCTCTGAAAGATTCATCATATTTACGCAATCGGTACGATGAATGGATACACCTCGTCCTCTGGTTACAAAACCAATGATCTCATCTCCCGGTACCGGACTGCAACACTTGGAAAAACGCACCGAAACATCATCGATGCCAGCCACCACGATTCCGCTTTTAGACTTGATGGAAGCCCTGTGGCTCATGGTTCCCTGGGCAACTGCACCGGCATTGACAGCATTTAAAATATCCTGATCGGTGGTATGCTTCGGATTCTTCTTTTGATACGCATCCTGCAGTTTCATCACCACCTGGCCTTCTTTCAGACCACCGTGACCGATTGCCGCCAACACGGAATCCCAATCCTTAAAACCATATTTCTTAATACAAGCCGCCTGATAATCCGGCTTTAAAAGTTCCGACAAAACGATTCCCTGTGCCTTGCTGTAATTGGCCAGAAGCTCTTTCCCGCGCAGGATATTTTCTTCCTTAAATTCCGTGCGGAACCATTGATTAATCTTATTCTTTGCCTGTGTACTTTTGACCAGAGATAACCAGTCTCTGCTGGGACCTCTGGAATTTTGTGAAGTAATGATCTCGATCCGGTCACCATTTTGTATCTGATAATCTATATTAACCAAATTGCCATTCACTCTGGCACCCACCATCTTATTTCCCACTGCACTATGAACTGCATAGGCAAAATCAATCGGAGTAGACCCAGCCGGCAGATTCTTCACATCACCATCCTTGGTAAAACAATATACATGATCCGAAAAGAGATCCAGATCACTTTTCAGCAGACTGAGAAATTCCTTATTATCCGACATATCCCGCTGCCACTCTAAAATCCGGCGCAGCCATGCCAGTTTCTCCTCCTCACTGTCGGAAGTATCCTGTCCATATTGATTTTCCTTATATTTCCAGTGCGCAGCAATACCATACTCTGCTGTACGATGCATCTCATACGTACGGATCTGGATCTCAAAAGGCTGTCCCTGCGGACCAATCAGAGTGGTATGCAGAGATTGATAATTATTCGGTTTTGGCAATGCAATGTAATCTTTGAAATGCCCCGGAATCGGTTTATAGATTTCATGAATGACACCCAGTGCATTATAACAGTCCCTCTCGGAATCCACAATAATACGGACTGCAAACAAATCATATATTTGCTCCAGTTTCTTGTTCTGTGTCACCATTTTTTTATAAATACTAAAATAATGTTTTGCGCGGCCATCAATCGTAGCATCGATGCCTGCCGCCTTGATATGATTTCGCACCTCATCGACAATCTGCCGGATAAATTCATGGCGTTTGACCTTGCCCTGTTCCAGACTCTGGGTCAATTCATGATACATCTCCGGCTCCAGATACCGGAATGATAGATCATCTAATTCCACCTTCACCTTGGAAATACCCAGACGATCTGCTATGGGTGCGTAGATATCCATAGTCTCTGTGGATTTTTCCTTTTGTTTCGCCGGTGTCTGATACTGCATGGTACGCATGTTGTGCAGGCGATCGGCTAATTTAATCAGGATAACCCGGATATCCTTTGCCATAGCCAAAAACATTTTACGTAAATTCTCCGCCTGTACCTCTACTTTATCTGCCACATAATTTAACTGCGTCAATTTGGTAACACCATCTACCAACAATGCCACTTCGTCACCAAACTCCGCTGCGACTTCTTCTCTGGTCATGACCGTGTCTTCCACCACATCATGTAACATGCCTGCCACAATCGTCTCTTTATCTAATTCCAGCTCCGCTAAAATAATACAGACACAGATAGGATGAATAATATAAGGCTCGCCTGATTTACGCAGTTGTCCCTTATGTGCCTGATCTGCTACCCGGTAAGCCTTTTCGATCAAGGTAATATCATCCGACGGATGATACCGCTTAATCATCTTGATTAATTTTTCATATAACACTTCCGGCGCAGTGAAATCCTCCGGAATGGCACTGGTCTCCAATTCCCCTGTGTCAATCTTGATATCTAATTGGCTTTGTTTCATTTCGTCCATCTGCTGCCTCCATCCTGTGTAACATCTATGATTTTCGCGTACATTATACCATAGTATACGCTGTTTTGGCAGCAAAATCAAGAATCACCCTTCTTGATGTTTCCGCATTTTGTATTAACTGGTGTAAAAAGTCCACATCACAAACTGTGATGTGGAAATATTGCATAAAATTGCACTCGGAAAACTTGTTTTCCGGATGCAATTTATATGCATATTGCGTATGCTGCTTATAGCAGCATGGCCTTTTTACGCTAAAATTAAAAATGCGGAAACTCAAGTCACCCTTCCATATTCATCAATCGTTCCATTAACCTATCAAATTCCTCCACGGTCAGCCGCTCTTCCTCAAAGTCGTCTGTGATTAACTCCTCCAGTTCGTCCCAAACATAGCTGCTGTGCCCCTGTTCTAATTTTGTCAGCTCCTTGTCCCATTTATCGTACATTTTTCACACCTCCCGTGTTACTTCCTGTGTTGCCTACTGTACTGTTTTTTATCTCTCATGTTAGCAGAGCAATGGTTATGCACCCTGATACAAGTCATGTATCAGCTGTACCGCGCGTTCTGTAGAATGTCCATCCAATGCCCCCAGAAAAAATTCCCGGAAGGATGCTTCCACCTCAAAATCTTTCCCACATAAAAGACATTTCTGTATTTCATCTATCAATCCCGGAATGTCACTTACCATCTCTCCCGGTACGAAACTGGCAAAATCAAAATAGATATCCCGGCTTGCCTGATATTCTTCCAGATCAAATACATAAAACAACATGGGTATCTGCAATAACGCCGCCTCAAAGATCACAGAACTATAGTCCGTGATCAACACATCTGTCACAAAGAGAAGATCGTTAATATTTTCTTCCCGTGACAAATCCAGCACGCGTTCCCTGTATGCTTCCTCTACGGAGAATTTATTATTGACAAACGGATGGTTTTTTAATACCAATATGGTATCCTCCGGCATTTGCTCCATGATCTGATCCACCGGAAAGCGATCCACCGGATAATATGCTGTCTTATTCCCACTTCCACGAAACGTAGGTGCAAATAATATCACTCTTTTGCCCTGCAATACCGGATATTTCTGATATAGGGCACCCCGTACCTGTGCCGCATACTCCGGCTGAAAGAAGCAGTCTGTCCTGGGTACCCCAATGGGATAAATATGACTGACCGGTATCCCATATGCTTCCGCGTAAAATGGCACGATACCTTCACTGCTGGCCAATACCGCATCGTAACTCCGGTGATTCCTGGTATCCTGTTCCAGATGATCCGCGATCCCCAGATCCGACAAGCCAAACAACTTAAAAGCTCCACAGGCATGCCACATCTGCAAGATTTTGGTTTCCGGTCGCTTCGACAAAGCATGTAACTGAGGATAAAAATCCTCCAAGATAATGACCCGTGCGCCCGCCACCAATCCTGCCAGATCGCGTAATTCCTTCCATGATAATTTGTTCACAGGACGATTGACCAAAAATTCCCGGATCTCTCCGGTAAAACTCTCTGTATTATCATCCTTTTGCTTACGCAGTGCTTCCCATACCAGATCCAGATTGCCCCCTTTTTCCACCCGACGCTCTGACAGAAAAAGTATATCCTCAGTCCGGGAATGTCGCAGGCAGGCTTTTTCATACTGTTTCCGAAAATACTGTGTTTTCATCTCCCGGATGCTATATCCGTATCCCGTCCAATCTGACACCAGACCATGTGCATGATAGAATATGGCTTTTTTCCCACTTCTGCCTTTTGCTGCCGGATGCAGCGTACCATGCCCATGACACGCCATATACCCTGACAGCAGCCATAGTGGGAGTAAAATGGTACAGAACCCATACTGTATTTTTTTCCCGATCTGATACAGAGAATAACCAAATCCCTTCCGTATATCCTCCTCCCCCTGAAATAGAGCAGATGTCAGCCGGATATCCGTATCAAAAGTGAGCCACTTCTTCTCTGGTGTACAGGTACAAAATTTTAACAAAATAATATCATCCGGCTGTCCCGGATGATATTCATAAAATACCGCATCTAATTGAATCCTGGCAGCCGCATGAAACCGTGTACATTGCTTCTCATACACCGTTCCATGCGCTACCATCGGAAAATGCCGGTCTATAGTATTGTCCTTGTCACAGAAAACCGCTGCGATCCGAAAACGCTCCCCACATACCGGATAAGGCAATGTGCCATCTATGGCAATATCCAGCGTCTTATGCTCCGAATCTACTTTACAGTTTGTAATCTGAATTTTCTGCTCCATCTTGTATTATACCTCAATTAATTATTTTATGACCGCGGATACCTTGAACGCACATACCCGGTCCATACGGTTTACCGCTGTTGAAAATGCTGCAGACTCATAATTTACATAAAGATAAGAACCGCTCACTGCTATCTCCTCATTCATTGTCGGCATATCCACATGTTTTCTGACACGCCCCAACGTAATTTTTCCTTTAGATGCTTTCTTAACATTTGGCTTATATACATCCAGCTGATGAAGGAAACCGCGCTGTTTTGAATTGGTCTGGCAGGATCTGGATAAGATCAGATAGCCTTTCGGAGTAAATGTTAATCCCTGTACACGATTGGCGATACGAATCCTATAACATAACTTCAAAGATGGGGCTGCTCCTTTTTTATCCACAATCGTATAACTTCCCAAATACCCGGAAGAAAGTTCATTATAGGATGCCACCCATAATTTTGTCTTGTAGTATGTTACCGCCGCTGCCTGCTGTCCTAATGCAATCTTTGATGCATATTCCGGAATCTCCAGATAAGAAGTTCCCTTAGAGGCCGCCGATGAAATTTTGGAAAACGGAATGCTGAGCAAATTAGTTCCCTGCGCTATCCAAATATTTCTGCCATCATATGTGAGACCACCCGCATGGGTCTGGTTCGGTAATTCCACTGTGGTAACCAATTTTCTGGTCGATTTCTTAACCACATAGATCACGGAATTTTCCACACCTTTTTGGTCATATGCCGTGATAAGCATGTAAGACTTTGCAAATGTTATCCCCTGAGGAATCATTGTGGAACATCCAAATCCATTCAGATTTGTATTTTTTAATCCCGGTATAATAATACTCTTGGCATATTTCACCTTTTTCTTAAAGAACTTGCAGGTCTTATAGGCAGATGACTTCTTAAACGCCTTTTTGGACTTGAAGAGCAAAGCACTTTTGCTGGTTTTCGCTACCTTGACAGTCTTCGCGGAATATGCACTGGATTTGGCACCATCATAATCTACACCGCCCACTTTACGATAACCACATACTTTGTACTGATATGTTTTGCCATTGGTTAATCCCGTATTGATATATTTCACTGTAGTATTGGCTGGCAGCTTGGCAATCGCCACATACTTTGTCCCATCATAACGATAGATCTGATATCCATCTGCTTTTGCCAGTTTCTGCCACTTGATTCTCACACGGCCATCCCCACCTTTGATGGCTTTGATGGTCGGTGCCTTGGTCTTGGTAGTCATCAACAATACAGATGAATACGCAGCTGCTGTATTATCAGTAACCACAGCATACGGACGAACCATATAGCGGTAAGTAGTACCATTGGTTAGTCCCGTATCCTTATAGGACGTCGTTGTGGTAGTTCCTACCAGGGCAAATGTACCGGTCTCTGTGGCACGGTAAACCTGGTAACCGGTAGCGGACTCCACCTTACTCCAGGATATCGTAATGGATGTTTTCTCATATGCTTTCATTTTAACAGTATTTAACTGCTCTGGCCGGGTATATGTTTTGAGTGGCTCACAAAAATTTGACTGTAACTTCTCTTCCTCATGAAACGCACATACCGTATAATAAAATTCCTTACCTGCCGGCAGATCCTTTACTGTATATGTCGTCTCACTGACCTGATCGAGATATACATAATTCTTTAATTCCGCATCATACTGATAGATATAGTATCCGGTCACCTCCATATTCTGGATCGCATCCCAGGATAAAGAGATACTATTTGTCGTTCTCTCTCCCACTTCCAGACCTGTGACAACCACCTCTTTATCTTCTACAAAGACCGCACCACCTGTAGCAGGAATCAGGTTTACCTGATCTGGTGTCAATTCTTTGGCTGGTTCCTCCGTGGCACTGGGAT
>JAUNIU010000299.1 GCA_030523265.1 Eubacteriales bacterium
ATTAGGAGAAGTATGAGATATTGTATGGGAGGTAGATGTATGAAGCAGAGAAAAACGAAAAGAGATAAGACAAAAACAGGTTTTATTCATTCCATGCGGTTTGTAATCTTAATGATGGTGGTGATAGCTGTGATAATCACCACTGTGTTGAATATGTCTATTATCATGCCATCGCTGGAGGGGAAATTAAAAACTTCGGTAAAAAATACCATGCTTGGTCTGGCTACGGCCTATGGTGAAATTGTGCAAAATGCGGTGGATAATGGAGAAGAGCCGGGATATGAACTGTATAATGAATTGGTGGGTGATGCGAAGGTACAGGGAGTTGAGAGTTCCTATGTATATATCGTATCCTCGGATGGTACGATGCAATATCATCCAACCAAAGAGAAAGTGGGTTCGCCGGTTGAGAATACCGTGGTCAAAGGGTTGGTGAATGATCTGAGTAATGGCAAACATCCGGAAGATGCTGTAGTGGATTATGAATTTCAGGGTGCAATGAAATATGCCAGTTATCATATTTTGAAGGATAACAGTATTTTGGTAGTTTCTGCGGATGAAGAAGAGATATTGGCTTCGGTAAATGCAGTACAGAACAGAGCCGTTGTAGGCTCTGCCATTGTGTTTGTGCTTATGTGTGTCTTTGCATTTATCATGGCAGTTCATATTTCGCGTCCGATTTTACATATGTCCAATATTGTTGAACAGATTGCTCATTTGAACTTTACCGAATCAGAATCCCTGAAAAAGATTCTAAAGAGAAAGGACGAGACCGGTGTCATGGCGCAGTCGGTGAATCACATGTGTGAGAACATGCGCAGTATGGTTCGCCAGATTGAAGAGACTTCCGTGAACATTACGAAACAGGTGGATAATTTGGAAATTATTAGCCGCGCCATCAATACGAATTGTACTGACAATTCCGCAACGACAGAGGAATTGGCAGCCGGAATGCAGGAGACCACCGCCACAACAGAAAATATTACATCGAATATTGAATCCATGCAGGATGGTGTGCAGGAGATCTATACATTGACCGTAAAGGGCGGCAATTTGTCTCAGGAAATCAAGTCCCGTGCGACGGATATGAGACAGCGGACCCAGCAGGCTGCTGATCGTACTTTAAACATGTACCAGAATATGAAAGAAAGTACCGAGAAAGCTTTGAAACAGGCACAGTCTGTGGACAAGATTCATACATTAACCAATGCAATCATGGAGATTTCCACGCAGACAACGCTGTTGGCTTTAAATGCCAGTATTGAAGCGGCTCGTGCCGGGGAAGCTGGCAAGGGATTTGCAGTGGTGGCTTCAGAGATTGGCACTTTGGCAAATGAGTCTTCTGATGCGGTGGCAAGTATCAATGAGATCATGGGTGAGATCAGCCAGACGGTGCAGGATATGACAGATAGTCTGGGGGGCACGGTTGATTTCCTGGAGAATGTTGTCTTAGAGGATTATCAGCAATTTGGCAATGTGGGTATGCAATATAACCAGGATGCAGATACGGTCAGCGAGAGTATGGAGACGATTGAAACTTCCGTAAATCAACTGACAGAAATTATCGGTGAGATTACCAACGCGTTGTCAGGTATTAATGCCACGATCAGCGAGTCTGCCATCGGAGTAAGTGAAATTGCAGAGAAAACCACGGATATCGTTACGGATACTATGAAGAATACAGAATTGGTGGATACCTGTAAAGGTGCGGCAGATCAATTACAACAGATCGTAGAACAGTTTGAACTATAATCTTGTGACGTCAGAGTATCCCATAAGACCTTGGCGTTTAGTGAGTAAGAGAGACTGTCATCTGATAAGAAGTTTATCAGGTGGCAGTTTTTAGCATTAAAAGATTTGGGTGTAGGAAGAATCTTCTTAATTCTCGATTTTGATCGGAAATTTTCTTATGTTTTGTAAAATGCGTGCTTCGGTAGATAGAAACCGGAATTTATGGTATACTATATATTACGAATGATGCCAGAGGCAAAAGGATGCTCCGTGTCAGTCGAAATTATTAAGAAAATCTGAGGTATGCGATGGGAAAATCAGGATTAGTCATTGAAGGCGGTGGTGTGCGTGGGATTTATGCTGCC
>JAUNIU010000300.1 GCA_030523265.1 Eubacteriales bacterium
TCGCATATATGGACCTGCTGCAAAAGACGGCCCGGTTTGATTCGCCGGAGTTCATAGAATTCCTGGAGCGGACCGCAGCCACGGAAAATTCCGACCCGGAGTTGAGCTCTGATGAACTTGGTTTTGTGGATAGCGGACTCTTCAATGAGCAGATCCGGTTTCAGGAAACCGGCAAGTTGGATGAGAGGTATTTTGGCCCTATTGGATCTTACGGCTACGAAAAGTATGGGGGAATCTCACAGAAGAGTCGTCCCGCACTGGCTACAGAGGAGTCTGTGATACATAGTACACTGCTTTATTTGAATCAGCCTATGGAGTATGCGGCAGGACCCTATCCCCTCCTGAGTTCCGATGGAAAACTGGGACTCATATCCCGTGAAGATTTTGCCATTCCGTCCAGTTGCAGGAATCCGGATCTGGCGTGGGAATTCATCAAATACTGTATCAGCCCGAGGGAAGAGGACCGCATGGATTTTGCTCATTTTGGTTCGCCAACACTCTATACAACTGACTTGCCTTTATCTAAAACAAATCTCTATTACCATTTGCAGGATTTAGCGGAGAACGGTAGTACGGGTTTTAGTATGGGTTACCAAATTGAACCTTTCGATATAGATGCTGTAACAGATCAGCTAAATGAGATTTTCTCTCTGCCGCTGGTCAATCTCAACTCTTATGGCGTTGATGTACAGGAGTATCTGGATGAATTCTATATCAATGAATTAACTACAGCGGAGCAGTGTGCAGAGAAGATCCAAGGTCGGGCAGAAATATGGCTGAATGAGTAGAAGAAGGTATTATCCACTGTATTATGCGGTTATTGATAACATGGGGGATTGGCGTTTTGTTGGATTAAAAAACTTTATGGATACCCTTAGAAATCCCCTGTTTCAAAATACTGAGTGGAACACAGTGATAATGGAAAATTTATAGAATTGGGAGAAAGGAAAAATATGAGGAAGGAATGGCGAGGAATATTGCAAATAGCGTCCGTAATGCTTTTCGTATTGTGTACTGGATGCCAAAGTGATCAGGATGAGATTTTTAATGAATCTGCAGAAGGTTCTTTGCAGCCTTCAGAAGAGGAAACCTCAGAAACCGTTATACCGGAAGTGGATTATGATTCTCCTAACTACATTGGGCCGGATAAAGATAAACTACAGGATTTAAAGCCTGTAGAGAACGACGAGTTAAGTGGAGAATTGCTGATAAAAACGCGTTTTGCGTTTGAAAATATAAGGTTTCTTGCACAGGAATTCATGCAGTTGCATCCGGATGTGAAGATTACTTTTGAGGAAGCGGTTAGTTCTGCTGAACTCTTGAACCTTTCCAGAGAAGAAATAAGTATGAAAAAAGAGAACTTTTTCTCCCAGGTTCGTATGGAGCTTGTCAGTGGCGAGGCAGATTACCTGATTTTCTGTATGCAGGAGTATTTAGACCCGGTGCAGCTATCAAAAAGCGGCTTACTGCTCGATCTGCGGTCTTATTATGACAATGATCCTGAGATTGACAAAGAGGAATATTTCTCAGAGATTTTATCGGCATATTCTGTCGATGGAAAATTGCCAACGCTTCCCATGTCTGTGATGTACGATGCGGTTTATCTGAATTGTCCCCTGCTGGAGGAAAATGGCATAGATTTATCTGACACTGCCACAGTTACCCCGCAGGATCTTCTGGACTGGTATGAAGTGGCAAGAACATCGGCCGATGATTTAAAATTATTCTTTACTTCGCCTGGAAAGGATGCACTTTTTACCACGGAACGTGTCACATATATGGATCTGGTACAAAAAACAGCCCGGTTTGATTCACCGGAGTTCATAGAATTCTTGGAGCGGACCGCAGCAACGGAGAATTCTGACCCGGAATTAAGTACTGTGAATGTTGGTTTGATGAATTGTGGGCTTTTCAATGAACAGCTCCGGTTTCAAGAAACTGGTGTGATAGAGGAAAGGTCTTTTGGCCTTGGAGGTGAGTTGTTCGAAATATATAAGGGAGTCGCACAGAAGAGCCGTCCCGCACTGGCTGCGTTGGAGCCGGTAATGGATTGCACCCTTGCCCATTTGGATCAGCCCATGG
>JAUNIU010000301.1 GCA_030523265.1 Eubacteriales bacterium
ATAGGAGATGTACTCTCCTGCTGTGTATACTTTTGTATCCGTAAATTCTTTTTTTAATAAATCCTTTCTGTCTGCTAAGGTATCTTGATCCGGCTGATCCTGATACTTTATTTGTATCCCGAAACATCCCGCTGCATAGGAATAATCCAGAGTTTCATCCTGACAAAAACGGATTCCCTCTCCCAGATTATTCATACTCTGATTAATCGCCGTCACAATATAAGTCCGGTTTTCTTCTCCTACATTGATCACAACCTCATCGCCAATCTCTGCCCCAAGTTGATCCGCAATGATATATGATATCGCCACCTCACCCCGATGTTTGGGTGGCGTTCCCTCAAGATAACGATACATCTCTGTTGTCACATCTCCCACCCCCTGAAAAGCCAGGGAAGAAACCTTCTGATCTCCATGGGAGATACCGAATCGAAACATGATTTCCTGACAAACACCAGCTTCTATGTGATGCTCCTCCAACGTCTCTCTCACCGCATTCAGTCTCTGGTCAATCATGGTCCGGTTACTTCCATCCGCCGTAAACAATAACTCCTGCGAAATCACATGATCACATTCCGACATATTAAACCAGTGAATGAGTTGATCCGACCGCAAAGTATTGATGGAATTTACAGGCAAAATAATTAATAGTATACCGATCGTAAAAATTACAATCATCGAAAGAAACCCTTTCGGACTACTGGTAATATCATTGAATGACAGGAAAGGAACCACCGGCAACTTTGTGCTGCTCAAATGCAGCAATCCCTTTCTGGAATACCGTTCCCCTGTCTCCCCATTATGAATGGCATCGATCGGTGAAAATTTATTTACCTGACGGGTACAAAAATAACAAAAGCCCACTACAACAACTGCTGTACCAATGGCACATAGTATATTCAAAAGCCACGCAGCATCCCCCGAAAGAATAATATTTTGAGAGACCTGGGCAAGTAACAGTTTTTCAAAAGGGAAACTGCAAAGTAGTCCGATCCCCGCTGCCACCACAGAGATCGCGAGATATTTTATAATATAAAGACCACGGATTTTATAATTTCGTATGCCCACAGCTTTCATAATGCCAATTTCACGAAACTCTTCGCTCATGGTAAAATGAATCGTAAAATGCAGGATGACCATGGAGATCAGCAGCAGGCAGACACTAACCACCAATATAATGGCAGCAATGAGCATATCCATAAGATACATCAACTTTATTTGCGAATAATTTATATTCATGATGGTACGCAGATCCAGTTGGCTAAATTTTTCTTGAAAAGATGGGTCATCCGTATAAACACTGATACAATCCAGCGGCCTGGTATTGTATTTTTTTAGCATCGCAAAGTCATGTTTACTGACCAGGAAACGCGTCATACCCATCATAGCCGATCCAAATAGTGCATCTTTGGTATAATCTTTTAAGGTAAAGACATGTTTCTCTCCATCCATATCCATCACAATTTTACATCCACGGTAGAAATCATTCTCATCCGAGTGGAAAATTTCTGACGGCACATAAATTTCTCCCTCCTTCACGGTTGTAATTTCCTTTGCCTGACTATCGAAAACCTTGGAACCTTCCACTGTTGATATACATAACGAATTGCTATACTCAAATTTATCCCCGCTGATGCTGACATTCTCCGGATCCAACTGCGCCAAACTGATCTTCTGATAGAAATAGCCATTTTCGCCAGCAAAATGCTCAAAACGTTCTCTCTCACTGGTGTCTGCCATCGAAAACCAATAATCCGGCACTCTGGCTTTGGCAAAAAAATGATCCAATGCGGTGGAAACCGTCACCATATTATTGACACTACTGGCAATGAACAGAGTTGCCAACGTAATGAAAACCAATAAAATTACGTTCATCGTCTTTTTCCGTTTCAAGTCTTTTTTCAATATCCGTAAATACATGGATGTTCTCCTTCCTTCCTGTCATGATGCAGGTACAGGAACTGCGCACTAATTGCTTAGTGCGACAGCCCCATTGCGCATACCCGAATCCTATCATGTAAATAAATCATAACAGAGAAATTATTAAACAATCCTTAAATCGTGATTATTTTAATT
>JAUNIU010000302.1 GCA_030523265.1 Eubacteriales bacterium
CATCCTTATCCGGATCAATGGTCTGTATCACCAGATCTTCATTAATGTGCTTTGGCAACGGTAACTGTACCAGTATGCCGTTTACCTCCGGCTTTTCATTTAATTCCCGTACCAGAGACAGCAATTCTTCCTCTGTGGTTTCTTCCGGCAGCTCATATGCCAGTGACTGAATCCCAACATAGGCACAGGCTTTCTTTTTATTGCCCACATATACCGTGGAAGCGGGATCATTTCCCACCTGTATCACTGCCAGCGTTATTTCTATCCCCTCTGCCTTTAACTGGGTTACCTGCTCTTTCAATTCCTCCTTCAACTCCGTGGAAATCTTCTTACCATCAATAACTAGTGCCATATTGTACCTCTTTTCTATAAAATAAGTTTGCCTTGTGTTTCCTTTTTGATATCGCTTCCCTTTCCCGCAAAAGAATATGCCGCTGTGGTTATACATGAAACAAACTGCCACCAACAAACTCCCGTATCAGCGAATTTTTCGGAATATCTTCACTGCTAAGACCGATGAAATAATCTAAAAACTTCAACAAACGCTTTGCTTCCACATACTCCGGTGCATCCTTTGGGATCCCGAACAAAATTGCCTCGGCATGTGGCTTTAAGACCGCCAGCTCATAGATCAGCGCAGAGTTAAACATCACATCTGCTTCCTCCTGGAACGGGAAGATAAAACGGTCTTCCCCCCGGCGCACGGACGGCCACATAGAGATAGTATGGGCCGCCGAAGCACCTCTGGTACGGGCATCCCGCACCATACGTCTGATCAGTCTTCCATCCGTCGTGGAGATCCGGTTATGCTCATCAATATTTAACTGCGTCAGCGCACTGATATAAATCTTAAATTTGCTCTCCTTTGGCAGAGTATAGGATAATTGATCATTTAATCCGTGAATCCCTTCAATCACCAAAATATCATCCGGTCCCAACTGCTTAAAGTCCCCTTTGTATTCCTTTTTACCCACCACAAAATTAAATACCGGCATCTCCACCCGTTCACCAGCCAGCAGGCGATTCATCTGTCGATTGAACAATTCAATATCGATGGCATCCAGACATTCAAAATCATAGTTACCATTTTCGTCCAACGGCGTATCCTTGCGATCTTTGAAGTAATTATCCAAAGCAATCGGATGCGGATGCAGACCCAGCGTTCTCAGCTGGATGGACAGACGATGGGAAAAGGATGTCTTGCCGGAAGACGATGGTCCGGCAATCATAATAAACTTCTTACCGGGATCGGCCGCGATCTGTTCTGCAATCTGGGCAATCTTTTTCTCCTGTAATGCCTCCTGTACCAAGATCAGATCCGAAGCTCCTCCGTGAGAAATCACATCGTTTAATGCCCCCACCGTGTCCACATTCACCATCTTGCCCCAGTCACTTGCCTCCTGCAAAGTATGAAACAGCTTGGGACTGGGCTTATGTAAGGACACCTGTTCCGGTGTTTTGCGGTTGGGCAGATTGATCATGAACCCCTCCCCATATGGCTCCAGGCTGAAATACTTGAGAATCCCGGTGGATAGTGGCATATAGCCATAATAATAATCTTCAAACCCATCCAAAGTATAGATATTGGCTCTGGACACACGGCGATACTCGAATAACTTCCTTTTGTCGTGCATACCATATTGGTCAAACATCTCCAAAGCATCTTCGGTATCCACCGAACGTTTCAAAAACGGCATATCCCGGTGCACCAGTTCTTTCATGTACTGCTCTACCTGTGCCAACAGCTCTGGCGTGATCTCCACACCCTCTGCTTCACAGTAACAACTGTCACCAATCTGATGTTTCACAAAGATATTTCGTAAATTTCCCCCATCACATACTGCATAAAACGCCCGAAGCATCAACAGCGTCACACCGCGGACATATGTCTTGTGCCCACTGTCCGATGCCGTTGTCAGAAAACTAATCTCTTTATCTCTGGAAACCTTTTTGCTCAATTCCACCAGTTTTCCCTGTTTCTGCGCTAATATAATATCATGCGGATACTGGTCCCTGACATCTTTTGCCACCGCTGCATAGGTGACACCCGCAGGATATTCCCTGACCTGTG
>JAUNIU010000303.1 GCA_030523265.1 Eubacteriales bacterium
CGTATCGTGGATATCATGGCGGAGGGCAAGACACAGGTCGGCACCATTCAGATGGGTGACTTGATTGCAGAGAGAATTTAACATAATAAAGGGAGTGTGTAATGGATTTACTGAATGGTTTGATTATTCTGTTCATCGCAGGTTTGGTATTGTATTTTATCATATACGATGCGGTCAAAAATGGTATCATTTCTGCGCACAAGTATATAAGAGAGTCCGAACAGAAGAATAGTAAACCGAAGGATACACAATCGGAACAAAAGCGAAATGGAAAGATTTATGATGAAAAAATCTGATTATCAGCAGAATAGGAGGCTTTATGATGAAAAGTGATGTTGTAAAGAAAGGTGTGGCTACCGCACCACAGAGATCCTTATTTAACGCTTTGGGTCTGACAGAGGAAGAATTAGAGAGACCTTTGGTTGGTATCGTTAGTTCCTATAACGAGATCGTACCGGGGCATATGAATATTGATAAAATCGTCGATGCCGTGAAAACAGGTGTGGCTATGGCAGGTGGTACGCCGATTGTATTTCCGGCAATCGCAGTATGTGATGGTATCGCCATGGGACACCTGGGAATGAAATATTCGCTGGTGACCCGTGATCTGATTGCGGATTCTACGGAGTGTATGGCGACTGCCCATCAGTTTGATGCGTTGGTGATGGTGCCAAACTGTGACAAAAATGTACCGGGTCTCTTGATGGCGGCTGCCCGATTAAATGTTCCGACCGTATTCGTCAGCGGTGGTCCGATGTTAGCAGGGCATGTGAACGGGAAGAAGACCAGTCTGTCCTCTATGTTTGAGGCTGTTGGTGCTTATTCAGCCGGGAAGATGGACGAAGCAGGCGTGGATGACTATGTATGCAATGCCTGTCCGACCTGTGGTTCCTGTTCGGGGATGTACACCGCCAATAGTATGAACTGCCTGACGGAAGCCATCGGCATGGGATTGCAGGGCAATGGAACGATCCCGGCAGTGTATTCCCAGAGACTGAAGTTGGCGAAACATGCCGGTATGAAGGTCATGGAATTATTAGAAAAGAATATCCGACCGCGTGATATTTTAACCAAAGAGGCGTTTGAAAATGCGTTGACAGTGGATATGGCACTGGGATGTTCTACCAATACCATGTTACATCTCCCTGCCATTGCTCATGAGGCAGGTGTGGACATCAATCTGGATATTGCCAATGAGATCAGTGAGAGAACGCCAAATCTGTGCCATCTGGCACCGGCAGGTCATCATTATATGGAAGAGTTAAATGAGGCAGGCGGTATCTATGCTGTGATGAAGGAGTTAGACGAAAAGGGATTGTTACATACAGATCTGATCACGGCGACAGGTAAGACGGTGGCAGAAAACATCAAGGATGCAGAAAATCGTAATCCTGAAATCATCCGTCCGTTGGATCAACCATATAGCGAGAAAGGCGGTATTGCAGTATTACGTGGTAATATTGCTCCAGATAGTTGTGTCGTGAAGCGTTCCGCAGTGGTGCCGGAGATGTTAGTTCACGAAGGACCGGCGCGTGTCTTTGACTGTGAAGAGGATGCCATTGAAGCGATTCGTGGAGGCAAGATCGTGGAAGGCGATGTGGTGGTGATCCGTTATGAGGGACCAAAGGGTGGTCCTGGCATGCGTGAGATGTTAAATCCTACCTCTGCCATCGCCGGAATGGGACTGGGGTCCAGTGTGGCATTGATTACGGATGGACGTTTCTCAGGGGCATCTCGTGGGGCATCCATCGGTCATGTATCACCAGAGGCAGCCGCAGGCGGTCCGATCGGTTTGATCGAAGAGGGAGACATTATTGCGATTGATATTCCGGCGAATACCATTAATGTCAAGGTCTCTGATGAGGTTTTGGCAGAGCGCCGGGCAAAATGGCAGCCTAGAGAGCCAAAGGTCAATACCGGCTATCTGGCAAGATATGCGAAGATGGTTACTTCCGCAGATAAGGGCGCTATTTTAGAGATGAAATAGCAGGAAAAAGGAGACGAGATAAAATGCAGTTAACAGGTTCAGAGATAGTAATCGAATTTTTAAAGGAACAGGGGGTTGACA
>JAUNIU010000061.1 GCA_030523265.1 Eubacteriales bacterium
GAGTGGCACTTGTTCCTGGAGTCGCACTTGCAGCTGGAGTGGCAGATGGTTCCGGCTCCACACCCCATAGAGAACCATCTAATCCCTCTGGTGTAGGATCTTCTGGATCTGCCAGATCGTCCACTGACATATCACCGACACCTATTGTATAAAGCACTTTCAATCCATTTTCAGTAATACCGACTAATGTCGTTGTACCTTCTGATATTGCTGTCACAGTTACTTTGATCTTGCCATTTTCATCGACTGTCTGTTTGGTATTTCCTACAACTGCCACAGAACTATCTGTAGAATAGAAGGTCACTTCCGAATCCGTAGTAGAAGGAGTCATATTCAACTCAATTTCTGTCGCTTCTCCTGCTGCCGGAATGACAATCTTATTATCGGTAACACTTTCTATCTTGGTTGCCTCGTTTTCCTTCTCTTTACCAGGGAAGAATTTCATATCCTTGATCGTAAAAGTAACAGAAATCTTTGTAGGATTTTCAATATCTTTGAAACTAACACTGTGCTTGCTGGAATTAATCGTTACTTCCTCTACTGCACATCCATCCCAGCCGTTGATCGGGTCATTAGAATCAAGCTGTCCATTGTCCTTTAGTAAATTCTTGAACCCATCTTCATCCATACTATCTAATTTCTTTAGTGTTAATTCTGTGTCATTGACAACTACTTTATCATAACGAACATATGCCTGTGATACTACCGGTTTTAATGTATTGGTATCCCGGATAAAGATAGCTGTTAAATCCTCCAGTTTTGTAATTCCTGCTTTCTTACCATCTTCTGACAAATCATTTGCTATATCATACGTCAGAGTATACTGTCCATCTCCGGTTATCGTAATCGGCTGGCTCTTTTCTGTCAGACCATTGCTGGCAAATATCGTATTTAAAGTAACTCCAACGGTACCGCTGGTTGCTTTCTTATTTACTTTAATGGCAACGATGGTACTCACACCGCTGGCTGCTTTTACGATAATATAAGTTAATCCGGCATTTTCTGCTGTTACCTTACCAGAACTGCTCACTGTTACAATATCTGTGTTTGATGAAGTGTAAGTGATTGTATCTTTACTGTCTGCTGGTGTCAAGGAAGTTACCAGATCTAACGTATCACCCTCTGTCATCTCATAATAAGGTTTTTCTGTCTTGATACCTGTAGCTGTCTCCTCACCGGTACCAGTTACTATCACCTGGATTTCCTCGGTAACAGAACCAGACTGTGATGTTGCATATATGGTAGTAATTCCACCTGCTTTTGCATGAATTACACCATTGTAAACTGTAGCGATGGAATCATCTGCTGTACTCCAAAGCACGATATCCCGGGATGAATCAGGAGTAGCCGTAACAGTCTTTCTCTCACCTGCTTTCATCTCGATCTTTGTATCACTAAGTTCGATATCGGTGGCCTTTGTAATAGTTGGATCTACAGAAACACTATTATCACTTGTAGATGAGTGCCCATAGCTTGTATAAATATTTGACATCCGGGTACCTAAATCGAAGCTTTTTCCTGTCTCTAACGTACCACGAATTGTACCAAATACTACATCATCATAAACCGGTTTCAGATTTGGTCTATTCCAGTCTGTAAATAATCCCTCCTCTGTAGCAACCTCCATATAATTACCGGTACCCTGATCCCAAACCATTGGAATTGCATTATAGAAATCGGCAACAGCTGCACATAATTCATAATTTAATGCTCTCTCTGCATTATTGTAGCCGGTGGCGGAACCACTCTGTGCCTTTGTCCTAACACCATACTCACCTACATAGAGTGGCATATTTGGATCCAGATTTAATACTGCCTTATAACTGGAACTCAGGGAACTTTGCCATGTTTTCAGATCCGAATAACTCCATCTTACATTGCTATTGGCCTTGTAAATATGTACTGCAAACATGAGACGGGTTGTTCCCACTTCTCCCTCGTCTGCCAAAGTATCTTCCGGCATCTCAGTGATACCGCTTGTTGTAGCAAAACGTCCGGTTATTGCCAGCCAACGCTTTGTATTATTAGATCCTGTGGCACGCACGGTATTTATAAATAACTGATTCAACGCATTTAATACTGCATCATCCTCATTGGTAGCAGTTCCGTGGGCATCTGTTACCTCATTCATACTCTCGAATATTAAATGTTCATCATAATCTTTAAACCGCTCTGCAATATTTTTCCATACACCTTCGTATTTCTGATAAACCGTTTCAATATCCTGTGCATACGTGTCTAACCAGCAAGCCGGTGTATTATTCCCACGATCATCATGGTTTGCCGCTCCATCATGGTGAATATTTATCACGGCATACATATCCTGATCTACACAGTAATCAACAATTTCCTGTACGCGGCTTATCCATGCCTCCTCAATGGTATAATCCTCATTAATATGCACACCCCAGGTTACCGGAATACGAACGGTATTATAACCTGCATCATGAAGAGCCTTAATATACTCTTTGGTAGTCTTATATGCCTGCCAACCAGTCTCAGAAGAATCATAGATTCCACCATCCATGGTATTACCCAGATTAATTCCTGCACCCATTTCTTTTGTTACATCGTCTTTTCCAAGAATACGAAATGGCTTTGGATTACTCTCTGCAGTAGAGACATTCGGTGCTAATGCAACACGTACCTTCTCCAAAGTATCCCTTGCAGACTTATAATTAAGTCTTGTATCAGCGGTATTTGCATAAGCAGCCTCTGCTGTTGTAATTGCACCTGCCAATTTTGCAAAAGTTTCTTTATTAGAGTAATCTTCCTCTTTCAATGTCTTACAATAGTCAATGGATGACTTCAGACCATTTCTGGTGGCAGTTCTGTCAATTTCTTCATCTACAGTTGCTAAATATCCAGATAACAAGGTTCTCTGGGCTTTTATATCTGTAGATAATGAAGTCTCATCTGCCACTAAGTTCTCTGCTTTTGTGAGTTCTTCCTGCAATTTCGTCCAGACAGCACTGTCTAATATATCTTCCTGTTTATATGTCTTAGCTGTCGCGATCACTTTATTGATCTCTACGACTTCATCTGCTCTCATTTCGGATTCCGGCTTTGGCTCAATATCGGATTCATCCTTTTCCCAGGACTCCACATTTGAATCGTCAAAACCTTCCGTCACTGTGACAGTACCAGACTCATCAGGCTCCGAAACCGTTACCGAACCTACTGTACCAAACGCAATGCCGCAAATATATCCTTCCACATCTGTGGTCATACGTCTCAGACGGAAACCTGCCGTATCAGCATCACCCTTTGATACACTCGTAGTCTCAAACTTATAGACAGCACTTTCCTTCTGACCCATACCAGAGCCATAACCTCCCGTAGTGCCCCAGCCTGCATGCAGGTAGTGTGCATTATTTTTGAAACCACTTCCTCCATTTTCTTTGGTATTTGTCGTGTTATCTATCCCGATTAACTCCTTATTTGAAAAACTTCCGGTTGAAAGATTTCCACCACTGATCTTAATGCGGGAATATCTTGAACATTTCGTTACTTTTAAATATACCGTTATTTTTTGGCTGCTTACCTTGTCAAACGCATATTTGCTCCCTGCATCTCCCAAAGCTGCAATAATCTCAGACAGATACAAATCCTGCATCTGTTCATGTCCATACGTTGTTTTTGTATCATCTGCCCAGACAACTACCTTCTGCTCTTCTTCCCATTTCTGTTCCTCTGGAGAAAGAGTGGCATCCGGATCTACAACCTTACAGGTATAAAGGCCCGTCAGCGTTACTGTAGGCTCTGACTGACAAAAGCTGATGTTTACCCCATTCAGTGTGCCACCGTCGGTATAGGAATTTAGCACTGTTTCACCTGACATATATGCCACATACTGGGAATTTTCTTCATCGTACTGCGCATCTGAAAATTTTATGATATTTTGCTGCCAGCCATTCCATGATGTATCGTATGGCTGAAAAGTAAAAATATCGGTGTCTTGCGCTGTTCCCTCGGCAACCTGAAAAGTTACTTTATAGTACTTTTCAGAGTATTGTGCCGCGGTCAAAGTTTGAATATAACCGTCATACTTAACCTCACCATTCTCCGTTTTCGTATGACTGGTTTCTGTCTGTGTGGATATCAATGTATCCCCCTTGGCCGTTAAGATACTGGTTTCTTTCAAATTTTCTTCCGGCGGCGTAACTGCTGCCTTTGCTTTCCTACTCATTTCCGGCAAATTCACTGACGTAAGAACTAACGCTAAAGTGATCATTGCCGCTATAATTCTTTTCGTTTTCTTTTTTACCATATTTACTCCTTTCATATTGAAATCCCGTCATGCTGCCATTTACTGGCAACATCTTTCAGAAACTTCACTCCCCAACAATTGCTACTGCCTCCTTTCTCTTCTATATAAATAATTTAAAAAAAACAGAGAGAACCCTATTCTAACGCGATACGTTTCCCGTTAGAATAGAACTCTCTCTGTTTAATATATAATTGAACGCAACTAAAAAAAGCGCAAATATTACGTATGTATGTATGTATGTAAAATTATACTATATCCCAACATTCTATCAAGACCTTTCATCAAAAAAATAATAATTTATCTTTCTACAATGAATATTATATCTTTTCCTGGATGTAATTTTTATAATTATACTATATCAGTGTCTCTCATACAAGTTATTTTTTTGCTCATCTATAACTACAATAACCGGTAGATTTTCCACCTCTAATTTCCTGATTGCTTCCGTACCTAAATCCTCATATGCAACCACTTCTGCCTTTTTGATGCATTTTGACAACAACGCTCCTGCTCCACCAATTGCTGCAAAATATACCGCATGATTTTCATGCATTGCCTCAATGACTTCTGGAGACCTCTTTCCTTTTCCGATCATTCCCTTTAATCCCTGTTTCAATAATAACGGCGTATATTTATCCATACGGCTACTGGTGGTAGGACCGGCAGAACCAATCACCTGTCCCTCTCTGGCCGGAGATGGTCCCAGATAATATAACGTATTATTTTCTAAGTGAATGGGCAATTCTTCTCCCTGTTGTAGTGCTTCGTACAATCTTTTATGCGCTGCATCTCTGGCTGTATAAATAGTCCCTGTAATATATACATAATCTCCTGCTTTTAATTCTGAAACTGTTTTTTCTGTAATGGGTGTCGTAATATATTTTTCCATAAAGACAAATCCTTTCTACTACAATTTATTTATGGTTAATATCCCTTACAGCCAGTAAGGAATTTTCTCTCTTAAAAATTTCTTAAATGACACGATGTATATGACGGTTTACATGACAACACATATTAATAGCCACCGGCAATCCGGCAATATGTGTAGGATAAACTTCAACATTTACACCTAATGCTGTGGTAGACCCGCCTAATCCTCCCGGTCCAATGTCCAACGCATTTATTTTGTTTAATAATTCTTCTTCCATCTCTGCCACATAAGGTATCTCATTATGTGTATTCAAATCTCTTGTCAACGCTTTTTTTGCCAAAAGAGTACATTTTTCAAATGTACCTCCTATGCCTACTCCCACCACCACCGGAGGACAAGCATTTGGTCCTGCCAATTTCACAGTCTCGATAACTGCTTCTTTTACTCCTTCTATACCATCCGCCGGTTTCAGCATACATACCCGGCTCATATTTTCACTGCCAAATCCTTTCGGTGCAACGGTAATATCGATTTTATCTCCTGGTACAATCTCATAGTGTATCACACCTGGTGTATTATCTTTCGTATTTTCACGAATGAGAGGATCTCCTACCACTGATTTTCTCAGATAACCTTCCACATATCCCTGTCTGATCCCTTCATTGACTGCATCCTCCAGATAGTCCCCTTCGATATGCACATCCTGTCCAATCTTTAAGAAAACCACTGCCATTCCGGTATCCTGGCAAATGGGTATCTGATCACTTTTTGCGATCTCCAGATTTTGCTCCAGCTGGGACAAAATCTGCTTCCCTATTTCTGCCGATTCGGTTTGCACCGATTCTAACATTCTGCCTTTTACATCATCTGACAACTCATAATTTGCTTCAATACACATCTCTTTAATATTTTGTGTAATAATATCTGTTGATATCGTTCTCATATCTTGCCTCCATTAAAATTATGTTAAAAGAACAATTTTCTGAATCACAGGAACAGCCCGACTACTCAGCCGGGCTATTTTGTATACTTACTATTCCTCCATATTTGTCTGATCCTCATCGGATTGTATCGTCTTTTCCTTTTCATTGGAACTTCTCACTTTTGTGATACTTGCGACTACTACTTCTTTCTTTGGATCCAGATCAATGAGTTTAACACCCGATGTAATTCTACCTAATACCGAAACCTCATCCACCATGATTTGAATAATGATTCCCTCTGTAGTGATAATCATCAACTCTCTCCCTGAATTGACGATCTTAGCAGCAACAACGTTACCTGTCCTCTCCGTAACTTTATAACATTTAATTCCTTTGCCACCGCGGTGTTGTGCTGTAAATTCATCGACCCTTGTACATTTGCCCATGCCATATTCTGACACCAGCATCAAATATTCTCCCTGTGTATTTAACTGCATTGCCACCACTTCATCATCGTACGTCAGATTCATACCGATCACGCCCATGGTAGTACGTCCTGTGGTACGAACATCATTTTCATGGAAACGTATGCACTGGCCATGCTTTGTCACCATAAGGATATCTCTTTCTCCATCTGTGATTTTTACTTCAATTAATTCATCATCATCCCTTAAATTGATGGCTTGCAATCCTGATTTACGAATATTGAAATACTCACAAATTGGTGTCTTTTTGACAATTCCGTTTTTCGTTGCCATAAAGAGATATTTATTTTCTTCATATTCTTTAAATGGTATCGCTGCCGTAATCTTTTCTCCCGGCATAAGCTGCAATAAATTAACAATCGCAGTACCTCTGGCAGTACGACCGGATTCTGGTATCTCATATGTCTTTAAACGATATACCCGACCGGTATTGGTAAAGAACATGATATAATGGTGTGTGGATGTCATAATCATATCATCAATATAATCATCTTCGATGGTTTGCATCCCCTTGATGCCTTTACCGCCGCGATGCTGACTCTTGAAATTGTCCACTGTCATGCGCTTTATATATCCCAGCTTTGTCATGGTGATAATCGTATTTTCATTCGGAATCATATCCTCTACAGAGATGTCATAAACATCATATCCGATGGATGTTCTTCTCTCATCCCCATATTTATCACGAATCACAATAATTTCTTTCTTAATGACATTCAATAAAAGATTGCGGTCTGCCAAAATAGCTTTATACTCTTTTATTTTCTTTTCTAACTCAGCATATTCTGTCTCTATCTTTTCCCGTTCCAGACCAGTCAGTGCACGCAGACGCATATCTACGATCGCCTGTGCCTGTACATCGGTCAATGCAAATCGTTCCATCAGAGAAGTTTTTGCTTCTGCTGTGGTCTTCGATCCCCGAATAATGTGAATCACTTCATCAATATTATCTAATGCAATCAACAAACCCTGTAAAATATGAGCCCGTTCTTCCGCCTTATTCAGATCATATTTGGTACGCCGTGTCACAACTTCTTCCTGATGCTTCAGGTAATATTGCAACATCTGCATAATATTCATTACTACTGGTTCATTATTGACCAATGCCAGCATATTAACACCAAAGGTATCCTGTAACTGCGTATGCTTAAATAACTGGTTCAATATAATATTTGGATTGACATCACGACGAAGTTCAATACAGATACGCATACCTTCACGGTTGGTTTCATCACGTAGATCTGTGATACCATCCACCTTTTTATCGCGATGCAATTCAGAAATTTTCTCTATCAGTCTGGCTTTATTTACCAAATAAGGCAGTTCTGTCACAACGATCCGATTCTTGCCATTATCCATCGGTTCGATTTCCGTCACTGCGCGCACACGTATCTTTCCGCGGCCGGTACGATACGCCTGTTCAATTCCCTGCGTACCCATGATCTGCGCACCGGTAGGAAAATCCGGTCCTTTGATGATTTTCATGATATCCTCGATGGTGGTCTCTTTTTCTTCTCCGATATCATCGATTAACCGAATGACAGCATTAATCACTTCTGTCAGATTGTGTGGTGGAATATTGGTTGCCATTCCCACAGCGATACCGGAAGTACCATTTACCAATAAGTTTGGATATCTTGCTGGCAATACTGTAGGTTCCTTTTCTGTCTCATCAAAGTTAGGAATGAAATCTACTGTATCTTTATTGATATCTGCTAACATTTCTACGGAAATCTTACTCAAACGTGCTTCCGTATAACGCATCGCAGCAGCACCATCACCATCCACGGAACCAAAATTACCATGTCCGTCTACCAATGGATACCGGGTATTCCATTCCTGTGCCATATTAACCAACGCACCATAGATAGAGCTGTCACCATGTGGATGATACTTACCCATGGTATCACCGACGATACGGGCACATTTACGATGTGGTTTATCCGGTCCATTATTTAATTCACTCATCGCATGAAGAATCCTTCTCTGCACAGGTTTCAATCCATCCCGTACATCTGGAAGAGCTCTGGCAGCGATAACGGACATAGCATAATCTATGTATGACGTTTCCATTTTCTCTTTCAGATTCACTTCATGAATCTTATCAAAAATATTTTCGTCCATTTCTTCCTCCCAAATTTATTTTACAATAATACAATTATTTATTGCTTAAATATCAAGATTTTTAACATATTTCGCATTTGCTTCGATAAACTCGCGACGAGGTTCTACCTTATCACCCATCAAAGTGTTAAATGTTAAATCAATTTCTGCCTCGGAATTATCTCCGATATTGACACGAAGTAATATCCGTTTTTCCGGGTCCATAGTAGTATCCCATAACTGTTCGGCATCCATCTCACCCAGACCTTTGTATCGCTGAATCTTATTATTGCCGTCCCTGCCAATTTCCGTCAAAATCTGATTTAACTCGGCATCATCATAGGCATAACGAACCATCTTGTTCTTTTCGATCTTGTATAATGGCGGCTGTGCCAGATAAACATGTCCCTGTCTTATCAATTCCGGCATAAAACGATATAAAAATGTCAACATCAATGTAGCAATATGTGCTCCATCTACATCGGCATCTGTCATGATTACAATCTTATCATACCGCAATTTCGAGATATCAAAATCATCTCCGATCCCGGTACCAAAGGCTGTAATCATTGCCTTAATCTCATTATTCACCAGAATTTTATCCAATCTGGCTTTCTCTACATTCAAAATCTTACCACGCAATGGCAATATCGCCTGTGTTGCACGATTTCTCGCAGTCTTGGCGCTGCCACCCGCAGAATCTCCCTCCACAATATAAATCTCACAATTCTTCGGATCTTTATCACTACAATCCGCCAATTTGCCAGGTAAAGTCGTACTGTCTAATGCTGTCTTACGACGAGTCAGATCACGGGCTTTACGCGCAGCATCCCTGGCACGTTGCGCCAAGATCGCTTTATCACATATCATTTTTGCCACCGCAGGATTTTGCTCTAAAAAGTATGTCAACTGTTCTGAAACAACTGATTCTACTGCACCTCTTGCTTCACTGTTGCCCAATTTCTGTTTTGTCTGTCCCTCAAACTGAGGCTCTGATATTTTGATACTGATAATCGCAGACAAACCTTCCCGGATATCCTCACCAGACAGGTTTTCCTCACTATCTTTCAATAATTTATTGGTTCTGGCATAATCGTTAAATGTCTTTGTCAAAGCATTCCGAAAACCAGTTAAATGCGTTCCACCTTCGGGAGTCGTAATATTATTTACGAAACTATACGTGCTCTCCGTATAGGAATCATTATGCTGCATCGCTACTTCCACAAAGATATCATTCCTCTGTCCTTCGCAATAGATCACTTCCGGATACAGGGCATCTTTATTTTTATTTAAATAGCTGACGTATTCTTTGATTCCACCTTCGTAATGAAAAGAACGAATCTTTGCTTCTTCCAGACGATGGTCAATCAATGTTATTTTTAATCCCTTGGTCAAAAATGCCATCTCACGCAGTCTCTGACGCAGGGTATCATATTCAAATTCTGTTTCTTCAAATATTTCCTTGTCCGGTAAAAAGGTCACTTCTGTTCCGGTATGATCTGTCTCACCGATCTCTTTTAACGGATACATAACTTTACCACGCTCATAGCGTTGCCGATACAGTTTGCCTCCCTGATGAATGGAAACTTCCAGCCATTCTGACAGTGCATTCACTACAGAAGCACCTACACCATGCAATCCGCCGGATACTTTATATCCTCCACCGCCAAATTTACCTCCGGCATGAAGAATCGTAAATACCACTTCTACTGCCGGCAGTCCGGCTTTGTGATTGATACCGATCGGAATACCACGGCCATTGTCAATCACAGTAATCGAATTGTCCTCATTAATAATGACTTCAATCTCCGAACAATATCCCGCCAACGCTTCATCCACGGAATTGTCCACGATCTCATACACCAAATGATGTAGACCACGAATAGAGGTACTACCAATGTACATACCTGGTCTTTTGCGCACTGCTTCCAATCCTTCTAAAATCTGAATCTGATCCGCACCATATTCTCCATTCACTTCTGTTCCCATAGTTACCTCCAATGCCTATCTGTCAGGCGAATTTTTTTATAATCTTATTTTTCAACGGTGACGGAACCTGCATTTACACGAAAAATCCGGTCCAAAGTCAACCTGCTGTCAATAAACTCCTCTAACCCCGTACAAGTAATGATCGTCTGAATATCATGAATGCTGTCCAACAAATAATTTTGTCGGTTGCGATCAAGCTCTGACAACACATCATCCAATAATAACACCGGGGAATCACCCGTTGTTTGTTTCACAATCTCTATCTCAGCTAACTTTAGTGCCAATGCACAAGTACGCTGCTGCCCCTGCGATCCATATTTTCGCAAATCCATTTCCTGATTGGTAAAACAAAGGTCATCTCTGTGTGGTCCTACATTTGTAGAACAAAATTTGAGATCTTTTTCTATCGAATTTTTTAATTCCTTTTCAAACTCTTCTGCTGTCACATCAGGATCATACGACAGGATAGTATTTTCCTTTCCTCCGGTCAGTTTTTGCGATACCTGCTGTACTAACTCATTGATTTCCTCTGCAAAAGACATTCTCCTGCAAATAATCTTTGTGCCATATTCCAATAATTTCTCATCCCAGACAAACAAAGTATCTTTGAGGGATGGTTGAAATACTATCTGTTTCAGCAGTTGATTACGCTGCTGCAACACTTTATTATACTCAGCCAGATCGTGTAAATAGATATTATCTAACTGGCAAAGCTCCATATTCATAAATCTTCTTCGTTCTGCCGGACCATTCTTGATAATCCTCAAATCTTCCGGAGAAAAGAAAATCACATTTAGCAGACCCATTAATTCACTGGATCGTCTGATAGGTATCCCATCAATCGCAATGCCTTTTCCTTTGTGCTTACGCAAATGCATATCAATCCGGTGAGACATATCTCTTTTGTATAACACCATACGAATATGTGCCTCTTCCTGTCCCATACGAATCAATTCCCGATCTTTGCTTCCTTTGTGGGAATTGGTCGTACCGCAGACAAATATTGACTCCAAAATATTCGTCTTTCCTTGTGCATTATTGCCATAAAGAATATTCGTATGTGGATGAAACTCCAGTTTCGCTTTTTGGTAATTCCGAAAATCCCCCACTTCAATTGAATCAATATGCATCTTTATTCACCTATCACGGTTACTTCCTGCCCCTGATAACAGAATACATCCTGAGGATATAGTTTTCGACCACGACGGGTATCCACTTCCCCATTGACCATAACTTCCCCTTGTTGAATCACCATCTTTGCTTCTACACCAGATGAAACCAAACCTGCTAATTTCAGGGCCTGACCTAATTTAATATACTCGTCACTGATCTGTATCGCTTCCATCGCTCTCTCCTATCAAACATTAAAATTAACCGGAAGAATCAAATAGATATAACTCTCTTCCTGATCCCGAATGAAACAAGGAGCCTTTGGATTAATCATATACATCGTGATCTCTTCTTCATCAATTACGCGTAATGTATCCATGAGAAAACGTGGATTAAATCCTATCAGGATATCCCTGCCTTCCTTTGTTGCGTCAATATCTTCATCCATAGAACCAATGGAGGAATTCATGGCAAATCCCATTCTGTCATCTTTCACATCGATAATTACCGGCTTTTTGTCGGATTCTTTCAAAAGCAACGTGGTACGATCGATACAATCTAACATTTCTTTTTTATTGACCGTGGTCTTTGTCTCATAATCACTGGATAACATTTTATCAATTTTGTAGTATTCCCCTTCAATCAATCTGGAGAGTACCAATGTATTTTCAAATTCAAATAACACATGTTTATCTGTAAAGAAGACAGCCACCTCATCATCGATTCCACCATTGATAATCTTACTGATTTCTATCAAAGTTTTACCTGGAATAATGACACTGACATCATCATAACTTTCTTTTAATTGCACTTTACGAATTGAAATTCGATGTCCATCTAAGGATACTACCTTTAGTTCAGATCCATGTATCTCAAATAATTCACCGGTCATCACCTTTGCATTTTCATTATCTGAGATAGAAAATACTGTCTGTCTGATAATATCTTTCAGGGTGAATTGAGAAATTAAGATATTTTTCTCTTTCACGATATTCGGCAGGAATGGAAATTCCTCCGTTGGTCTGGCAGCAATATTAAATTTTGCTTTTCCACAGGTGATATTCATATGGTAATTATCATCTACAGAAATCGTAACCTGATCCGAAGGAAGTTTACGGATAATTTCAAAAAATACTTTCGCACCTACTGCGACAGATCCCTCTCGTTTGATGTCACCTTTGATAATTGTCTCAATACCAATCTGCAAATCATTCGCAATCAGCTTGATACATTCTTCTTTTACATCGATTACAACGCATTCCAGAATCTCCATCGTGGTTTTGCTGGGTATTGCTTTCATCACGATATTCATTCCTTCAATCAAATTCGATTTATCGCATATGATATTCATGTGAATAACTCCTTTCAAAAATTGCATAGCAAAATAAATAAATAATATTTAAATATTTTTCAGTAGTAGTAGTAGTAGGGGTTGTGAATTTGAGGAAAAGTGGGTCAAGCCTTAGAAAATGTTAAAGGAAAGGATTTTGATAAGTCCTTTTACAATTTTCTGATAGCTGTGTAAAACCCCTTTTTTATTCACAATCCGTTTATTAACGTTAAGGTGTTGCTTTCTTTAATATCC
>JAUNIU010000062.1 GCA_030523265.1 Eubacteriales bacterium
TCTGTGGTTGGTTGTACCGTCGATGTCTCACCGCTTTCTGTGGTAATGGGTGCTGTAGGTTCTTCGGTTGACTCCAGTGTTGGTTCTGGAGCTGCTATGGATGGAACCTCTAGCTCTGCCGTCGGAGCCGGGGCTGAAACTTCGGCGGGTGCCGGTGTATTGGTTGGCTCCCCGGCTGGTTTTTCGGTGGATTCTGCGGCTGGTGCCTGGGTGATTTCTGTTTTGTAGTCTGCTTCCCGCTCTTCTGCGGTGGTGATGCTGGCGCGGGTTTCCTGGAAGAAGGTGTCGGACTGGAGGCGGTTTAGCAGGCTGTCTTCTCCTTCTGCGATGAAACCGATGCTTGCACTGGCTCCGGCTTCCAGGTCCCGGTTGTATTCTGTGGGCCGGATGAGGTATGTGCCGTCGGTCTGGTCGCAGCTTCCGTTCCACATGCTGGTGATGGCGACATTACTCCACAGAAGGGTGATCTGCCATCCTTTCCGGGTCTGGTCGCTGATGTTTTTTATGGTGATTTCTCCGCTGATATGCCCTCCCCAGGATGCGTTGATTTTGGCGGTGGCCTGGTACCAGTGGGTCTGGTCCTGGGTTTGTTCTGCCTGGGCATGGGTGATGAGTGTGTCTGGCACCATAGTACATAGGATGGCAAAGATGAGTACCATAACCAGGATTTGTCTGGTTTTCTTGTGTAATTTCACGAAATATCCCTCCCTGTGATGATAGTTTGATTAGGTTTGGCGGTGCTGATCCCACATGCGCATATATCGCATGATTGTGTTCCGAATCAACCTCTTGTTTATCTTTGCTTGTAGTTAATCATAGTACACTAAGATGTTGATAAAATGTACTTGCTAAAATTAATGGACGAAATGGTAAAAAAGACAAACCCTCACGAATTTGTCTTTTTGTCATCTAATTTTTCACTTTGTTCTTGACCTTGTATGTATCTATATCATATTTCATCTCATATTCCTGAAAATACATGAGGAACTCCGGATTGCGGTTCTCCCGTATGCTGCGCTTGAGTTCTTTCATCTGCACGGAAGCACTCTTCATCTCCATAGTAGCCTCTATCACATTGATGCAATGAGAACCAATATTATCAATGATGCTCAGCAGATTATTAAATGCAAATCCATATTCCAGTTTACACTTACCGTTGCGCAGACGATTAATATGACGGGACTTGAGATCATTACACAAGATATGTATCTCCTCCCATAGTGCTTCTGCCCGTATCGTATTGCTGGTGTCATCGTGCATAAAACTTCCGGCAGCCATATCCACCAATTCCCGCAATGCACCTTTGACCACAGTTATCTCATGTTCTCCATCCGAGGAAAAACGTATCTTCTGCTCCTGCATCTCCTTGGCCACCTGGGAAATGTCCGTAGCTCCATCGCTGATACGCTCAAAATCAGTCAGAGAATTTAAAAGCCTTGCCGTCTTTTTGGACTGCGACTTCGTCATCTCATTTTCAGACACTTTCATCAAATACTTACTGACCTTCCCCACATATTTGTCTACGATATCTTCTTTCTCTTGAATCTTATCATACCGCTCCTGCGTATAGCCGGATAGCAGCTTAAACGATCGCAATACATTTTTACGCGCTTTCTTCGCCATACCATTCATAGCCACATGGCTCTGCTCGATGGCAAGACGGGGATTGACCAGAAAACGCTCCTCCAACAGGTCGAAATCTGCCTGCTCTTCCCGCTCTACCTTGGAATCCTTCACCATGAAAAGTACCAGCTTCTCAATCCATTTAATAAATGGGAACAGGATAAACACGGTTGCCACACGGAATACGGTATTCAACAGTGCTACCGTCATCGGCTGCATCGTCATATCCATAAAGGTAAAATGTACAATGGCATTCACCGCATAGAACGCAATGGACCAAAAGATCATTCCAAACAAATCATTTAACAAATATACCAGTGCTGTCCGCTTACCATTCTTATTAGTACCAATCGAAGATAATAATACCGGGCAGGCGGCACCAACACCGATACCCATTGTGATTGGAAATGCAGTGGCAAAGGTTATACTGCCCGTCATGGACAACGCCTGCAGGATACCGATGGAGGCAGATGCACTCTGCAGCACTGCAGTAAACGCAATACCAACCAATATACCCATAAACGGATTAGAAAACATCGTCAGAGCGTTGACAAAATGGGGATTCGACTTTAATGGAGACACCGCCCCGCTCATAGTCTGCATTCCCACCATTAGGATCGCAAATCCCATCATGATATCACCGATATTGCGATACACCTGTTTCTTGGCAAACATCCGCCAACAGATTCCGATAATGGCAATAATGGCAGAGATCGTGGCAGTGGATAAAAGCTGTGCCCATCCATTATCCCCTTCGATATAAGACAAACATAATATCCAACCTGTAATACTGGTACCAATATTCGCACCCATGATAATACCAATCGCCTGTGATACCCTCATCATTCCTGAATTTACGAAACCAACTACCATCACCGTCGTGGCAGAAGATGACTGGATCACTGCGGTCACCCCGGCTCCCAACAGGACACCTTTGATTGGCTTATTGCTTAATTTGTACAGGATCATTTCCAGTTTATTACCGGCAACCTTCTTTAACCCTTCGCCCATCAGCGACATACCAAACAAAAAAAGCGCAACACCGCTTAGCAGCGATAACACAATGGATACACCATTCATAATCGTTTTCTCCTTCATTTTATTAATCTTTTGAATATTCTCCCACGGTTTACAAGGTTTTTACATATAATACCGTCCTAATACACAAAAATTACGCATCATTTACATAGTAACGTGTGGTAAAGAGAAAATCAAGATAAAAGTGCCTTTGGTCTCCCTCTTTTTGATTCCACCCCATGGGATCAAAGGCTTTTTCATTGACTTTTTTCTGCCTTTCCTTTATCGTTATAGCAAATGTGTTTATAATACATAAACAAAGTACACAAACCCGCGCTGCTGTACCGATATGTCACAGTGACATCTGTCAGCGCAGAAATGGAGAGAAAAATGTTAAAGTTACTTATCTTACTCGTTTACTTCGCAGTATTGATCGGTATCGGTCTATATTGCCGCAAAAATGCCACGGATGTGAATGGTTTCGTCCTGGGCGGTCGTTCTGTCGGTCCCTGGCTGACGGCTTTCGCTTATGGAACTTCCTATTTCTCGGCGGTGGTATTCGTGGGTTACGCCGGGCAGTTCGGATGGAAATACGGCATCGCCGCCACTTGGGCCGGTATCGGCAACGCCATCATCGGTTCTCTGCTGGCATGGGTGGTCCTGGGACGCCGCACCCGCATTATGAGCCAGCATCTGGACTCCGCTACAATGCCGCAGTTTTTTGGCAAGCGTTTCGGCAGTTCCCCACTCAAGATCGGTGCTTCTGTCATCATCTTTATCTTTCTGATTCCATATACGGCATCTCTGTATAATGGACTTTCCCGTCTGTTTGAGATGGCGTTTCATATTGATTATTCCATCTGTATCATCATCATGGCAGTATTAACCGCCATCTATGTTATTGCCGGCGGATATATGGCTACCGCCATCAATGACTTTATTCAGGGAATCATCATGCTATTTGGTATCGTGATTATTATCGCCGCCGTTATCATGAGCAAGGGCGGTTTCATGGATGCACTGGATGGTCTGGCTCGTGTTACAGACTCCTCTGTGTCCTCCACGCCGGGCGTATTTGCCTCTTTCTTTGGACCGGATCCTTTGAATCTGCTTTTCGTCGTGATCCTGACTTCTCTGGGTACCTGGGGATTGCCACAGATGGTACAAAAATTTTATGCGATTAATAACGAAGATTCCATCAAGAAAGGAACGATCATTTCTACCATATTTGCATTGGTGGTATCCGGCGGATGCTATTTCCTGGGTGGATTTGGCCGTCTGTTCTCTGACCAGATCGATGTGGAAGCCAATGGATTTGATTCCATCATTCCAACCATGTTATCCAACCTTTCTCCGATTCTGATTGCACTGGTGGTAATTCTGGTTTTGTCTGCCTCCATGTCCACATTATCTTCGCTGGTGATCGCGTCCAGTTCTACGCTGACCATAGATTTCCTAAAAGATAATTTTATCAAGAATATGAATGAGAAAAAACAGGTATTATATATAAGAGTATTAGTAGTGGTTTTCATCGCGATCTCTGCTATATTGGCTTTAATCCAGTATAAGAGTTCCGTGACCTTTATCGCCCAACTGATGGGTGTATCCTGGGGCGCACTGGCAGGTTCCTTTTTGGCACCGTTTATGTACTCACTGTATTCCAAGAAAGTATCCAAAGCCTCCTGCTGGGTATGCTTCCTGTTTAGTTCCATTCTGATGCTGGCTAATATCTTTTGGCGTGACAGTTTCCCGGTCATTATCCAGTCACCGATCAACTGTGGTGCTATAGCTATGTTGGTTGGTTTGGTGATCGTACCAGTGGTAAGTTTGTTTACACCAAAACCAGACAAACAGCTGGTGGACAGTGCTTTTGCCTGCTACGATAAAGAAACCAAGGTCTCACAGAAAACCGCTTTGGGTAAATAATTATTTGTAAGCGGGAGGTTTACAAACTATGATCACTGATTTTCATGTGCACACGTTTCCTGAAAAAATCGCCGCACGGGCACTTCAAAAGTTGTCACAGAGTGCGAATATGAAATACCACTTGGACGGAACCCTGCAGGCCTTACAGGATTCCATGCAATCCGCGAGTGTAGACCGCTCCGTCCTGCTGCCGGTAGCCACCAGTCCCACGCAATACCAGACCATTAACCAGACCGCTCTGATGATCAATGAACGGAGTGCCGAAACCGGCATCCTGTCTTTTGGCGGTATCCACCCGGATAACGAGAACTATCGGGAAATCCTACGGGATCTGGCGGCAAACGGCATCCGGGGAATCAAATTACACCCCGTCTTTCAAGGGGTTTATCTGGATGATATCCGCAACTTACGGATCATTGCATGTGCCTGTGAATACGGTATGACCATCACCGTGCATGCCGGATACGATATCAGTTTCCCGGGTCAGGACTATGCGACACCTGCGCACATCCTCTCCATGATAGAACAGCTCCACCCGGACAAGCTGATTCTGGCACACATGGGCGCCTGGGGATGCTGGGATGATGTGGAACGGGATTTGGCCGGAATCGATGCCTGGTTTGATACCTCGTTTACCCTGACGCAGGTGGAACATCTGGATCACCACGCTGAAGATCAGCTATCCCCGGAACAATTTTGCCGGATTGTGCGCAAACACGGGGCAGACCGTATCGTCTTTGGCTCTGACAGTCCATGGGGTGCTCAGGCAGATGCTGTCAAGACATTGCAAAAAAGCGGACTTTCGGAAGAAGAACAAAACCTGATCTTCTCCGAAAATGCCCGCTTACTGCTACAGGAATCCAAATAAAATAACAAAATCCCACGCCTTACTCCGTCTTTACAAGTTCCTTAATGTGATCGGGATCTAGAGATGTTTTCACTACCCAAGTCCTTACCTGTCTTATCCCCGGCCACAATTCATATGCTGTAAATACCAAAGCCGCGAACAATTCCACGCCGGAAAACACAATGGAACATGCCACATTATCGGTATTGATATTTTGCCAGTACGATATCAATGCCCGCATGATGCTGACGGTACAAGCTCCGGACAACGCCAGTACGATGCTGACATGAAATTTCTTCCGGGATAGGACATACAATAAAATCAACGGAAGTATCACCGGAGCCAAATAGCGTTCGTGCATTTTCACTGCAAACGTATATATCCATATATATAATACGCAGGCTCCAGACAAATAACGGAATGCATCTTTTCTCACGAAACAAATGAAAGCGGATAATACCACTCCCACCCCGATCATCAGCGTAGAAAAATGATCTGCCGTCAGAAAACCTATCATCACATTTGTTCCTTTTCCCACCTGACCTAAGAATCCATAGAAATTAAAGGCTCCCAATGATGCCATGGAATAGGAGTTGACATCATCAAAGTATAATTGCAATATCCACCAGAAATTTCCTTTTGCTCTGTCAAACAACATTGTAAAAAATGTATATAACGCAAACGATCCCACCAGTCCCACTGCAATCCCCGGCAGAGGATTCCACTGTTTCTTACGGATGGCGCACACGACTTCTTTTGCGATATAACAAAGATATACCGGTGTCATCAGGATTCCCTGCGGTTTCACCAGAAATCCCAATGTAAACAATAACGCAGACGGGATCGGTTGATTACATGTCAGAAACCACAAAGAAGCCGCTAACAACAACGACAATACAATATCTAACTGCCCCCACATGATATCTGCCCACAGGCAGGGAGAAAACGCACATAAAGCCAATGCACACAATTGTTCTCTGGACATACTCTTATTCTGTTTCAGGGAACGTCTTCCTATCCAAACCGCTGCCAGAATTAACAGCAGAATACATGGCAGTTTAAACAGAAAATAGATGACTTGCGTCTGCTGAAGAGAAAAGCACTGCTGCATCTTTGCCAACAGCCAAAGTACCGGAAAATATCCCGGTGGATAATCCGAGAAGGAAACCTGGGAATAGAAATGATAAAATCCCCCGTCAGCCAAAGTCTGACCCCAATGGATGAAAAATCCCAGATCTACATCATTCGCCTTCCCGAAACGTGCGATCAGCAACTGTATCACCAAAGAAACCGTCAACGTAATGCAAGCAATAATCTTTCTACTCTGCTTCGATACACTCCTCTGTATCCGGTCCGATAGCAAGACCCCTGCCAGAAAGCCATAACCAGCCAGCCAAAAAAAGACATAGATCATCTGATTCGTAAATGCATTATACGTTGCCATCCGTTTCCTCCTATGCGCATCTGCGTTTATGCTGTGCGCCCCAATGCAAATGCTTTCTTATTTAATTCCAAAAACTTCTCCGGTACGATGGCCTCCAAAGCGGCAAGCCATTGTTCCTCTGTGATCTCTGGATAGTATGTCGATAGTCTGCCCATCAACGCGATGTTGACTGCTTTCGCCGAACCGGCTTCTTCTGCCATCGCCAGAAAATCCTCCGCATCTACCTTCGCCCCGGCTGCCTGCATCTTTTCCACCAATTGATCGGGATATTTGGCCGCCCCTGTGATCACGGGCATAGGCTCCATCTCCTGAATATTGGTGATAATTTGCCCACCCGGCTTGAGGTACTCTAACCATCTGGCAGCCTCTAACTTCTCAAAGGACAAGATCACATCCGCCTCTCCCTTATCAATCACTGGTGAATACACTTTATCTCCAAAGCGCACATAGGTCACCACACTGCCTCCGCGCTGGCTCATACCATGCACTTCGGATACTTTCACATCATATCCCTGCTGTAACAATACCTGACCTAACATCTTACTGGCTAATAATGTTCCCTGACCGCCGACACCGACGATCATAATGTTCTTTGTCTCCATATTTCAAACCCAGCCTTTCCTCTATATTTCACACCTGCGGTTATGCTGCGACCCGGAGGTGGTTCCCACAGGCATTTTTGTTGTTTGTAACAAAGTCAGACCATCCGCCGTTACGATTGTAATGCATCAAATTTACACATCTGTGTACAGACCTTACAGCCGATACAAAGTGTGGTATCGATCTGCGCTTTCCCGTCTCTCACAGAAATCGCCGGACAGCCGATGGTCATGCAGGCTTTGCAGCCTTTGCAATGATCGGTAACTACCTTCAATGGCGGCTGATGCACCGTTCCTTTGATCATGACACAAGGACGTCGGCTGATGATGATGGAAGGACAGGAAGCCGCCAATTCCTCTTTCAGCACACGGTCTACTTCTGCCAAATCATATGGGTCCACCACACGCACATGCTCTTTGGCAAAGCCCAGAGCAACGCATAACGCTTCCAGATCCACCTTACCCGCCGGCTCTCCACGCAGATTCTTTCCCGTGGTAGGATTCTGCTGATGTCCGGTCATACCTGTGATAGAGTTATCCAGAATGATGATGGTGGAATTACTCATATTATAGGAAATGTCCGCAATGCCCGTCATGCCCGAATGCATGAAAGTAGAGTCGCCGATCACTCCCACGCTGTGCTGTTCTCCCTCTTCGCCCATAGCTTTATTAAAGCCATGCAAGCCTGAGCAGGAGGCGCCCATGCAGACATTCAGATCCATAGAATTAAGTGGTGCCACTGCCCCCAGGGTATAGCATCCAATATCTCCGTATACCATACATTTATTTTTCTTCAGGGTATAGAACACTCCACGATGCGGACATCCGGCACACATCACCGGAGGACGTCCGGGTATCTGGTCATCAATATGTAATGTATCCGGTGTGTCTATCCCCATACATTCACGCACCAGATTTTGAGAAAACTCCCCACAGATCGGGAATGTATCTTTCCCACTCACGGGGATTCCCAACTGCTTGCAGTGGTTCTCGATAAAAGGATCAAGTTCTTCCAATACGATCACGCGATCCACTTTCGCAGCAAATTCTTTGATCCGTTTCTCCGGCAATGGATAGATCAGTCCCAATTTCAGGACACATGCATCTTCCCCAAATACCTCTCGTGCATATTGATAGGAAGTAGAAGAAGTAATGATGCCCACCGAAGTATCTTTTCCCATCTCTACGCGGTTCAGATCACAAGACTCCGCATATTCCACCAAATCTTTGGTCCTCTGCTCCACCCGCACATGCGCATTGCGGGAATTGGCAGTCATCATGACCTTGGTCGGATCCTTGACATACGGTACTTGTGCCGGAACCTGACGTTCGCCTGCCTCCACCACACTCTGGGAATGCGACACACGGGTACACATCTTGATCAATACCGGAGTATTAAATTTCTCCGATATTTCATACGCCTTTTTGCCAAATAACAGTGCCTCCGCAGAATCTGCCGGCTCTAGCATAGGGATTTTGGCGGCCTGCGCATAATGACGGGAATCCTGCTCGTTCTGCGAAGAATGCATGCCCGGATCATCTGCCACACATACCACCAGACCCGCATTTAGTCCCTGATAGGAAATCGTAAATAACGGGTCAGCAGCCACATTTAACCCCACATGTTTCATGGCACAAGCGGCTCTGCGCCCGCCCAGGCTGGCACCATGTGCCACTTCCAGAGCCACCTTCTCATTTGGTGCCCATTCGCAATATATATCGTTATATTTTGCTGCTTCTTCCGTGATCTCTGTACTGGGTGTCCCCGGATAACTGGAGATAACCATACAACCTGCTTCATACAGACCACGCGCCAAAGCCTTATTTCCCAGCATAAGTTCCTTCATGTTCTCTGCCTCCTATGTAACTTTCCTCTATTTATGATATCTTGCATTTCTATATTTTGTATCAGCTCATGCTGCTTATAGCAGCATTGCCTTTTCCCCAAAAAACACTCCCGGTCTATGATGTTTCCTTTGCCACCAGATTGTCTGCACCATATTTCTTCCTAAGTTTTGGTTTCTCGATCTTACCCGTGGCATTTCTTGGGATTTCCTCAAAGATAATTTCCTTCGGACGCTTATACCGCGGCAACTCTAAACAAAATTCCTCGATCTCTGCCTGTGTACATGTCATCCCTTCTTTGACTTCGATGACGGCCGCAGTCTTTTCGCCCAGACGACGATCCGGCATACCGATCACCGCCACATCCTTGATCTTGTCATAACGGCGCAGGAAATCCTCGATCTGTACCGGGTAGATATTCTCACCTCCGCTGACAATCACATCCTTTTTGCGGTCCACCAGAAAATAAAATCCGTCTTCATCCTGTATCGCCATATCTCCGGTATAGAGCCATCCATCTTTGATGGTCTCCGCCGTAGCTTCCTCATTGTTGTAATAACAAGTCATCACTCCCGGACCCTTGACACAAAGCTCTCCCACATCTCCCTGTTTGACAATGCCTCCCTCTTCGTCTACGATCTTGCACTCCCAACGATAGCCCGGTATGCCGATGGCGCCTACCTTGTGAATGTTCTCCATCCCCAGATGAACGCATCCGGGACCGGTAGACTCCGACAAACCGTAGTTGGTATCATATGCATGGTGCGGAAAATATTCTTTCCATCGTTTAATCAGAGACGGCGGAACCGGCTGTGCCCCAATGTGCATGAGTCTCCACTGGTCGATTGCATAGTCTCCCAACGCCAGATCTCCGCGATCCAGTGCATCTAAGATATCCTGCGCCCATGGCACCAGCAGCCATACGATCGTACAATGTTCTTTCGAGATCGCCGACAGGATCGTCTTTGGTTTCGTTCCCTTTAACAGGACCGCTTTGCTGCCAGCCACGAGGCTGCCCATCCAGTGAAATTTAGCACCGGTATGATATAACGGCGGGATACACAGGAAGGTATCTTCTCTGCCTGTGGCATGATGTTTCTGCTCCATCTCAGCCGCCTGGGTCAGGCTTTGGTGTTTATGTAAGATCGCCTTTGGAAAACCAGTGGTGCCCGAAGAAAAATAAATCGCACCATAATCTTCATCGGTGATCTCAACCTCCGGCACCTGGCTGGAGCAATCCGCCACCAGTTCATGATAACTCTCGGCAAAACTCGGACAGCTATCTCCCACATAGATCAGCAGACGACCTCTGCTCAAACGCTCCGCATGTGCTTCGATCCTTCCAATGAACGCCGGACCAAATACGATCATATCCACCTCTGCCAACTCCGCGCAATACAAAACCTCGTCTGCGTCATAGCGGAAATTAAATGGCACCGCGATGGCGCCGCTCTTGAGAACACCAAAGTAGATGGGCAGCCACTCCAGACAGTTATACATCAGGATCGCCACCTTGTCTCCTTTTTTGATTCCCCTGCTGATGAGCATATTGGCGAAACGGTTTGCTTTCTCGTCAAAGACCCGCCAGGTAATCTCCCGGCGGTATGGCTCAAAACGGGTTGGTTCGATCAAATCGTATTCTTTCCAACTGGTTCTACGGGTATCTTTTTCCTCCGGGTTCAGCTCTACCAAAGCCACTTCCTCCGGATACAGTCTTGCATTCCTCTCCAAATAATCCATTACAGGCATATTTTTCGTCCCTTTCTACACATTTACTCTTATTCTTTCAATAAGGCGATGAACAAACGCTCATCGCCTTATAAAAAATTCATGTTATATTATTTTACAGTATAACTTTTCGACCATTTACTATAGACTGTCTTGCCATTAATCTTCATCTTAGTACGAATACGTATCGTAAATTTCGCCTGACTATTAACCTTTGCCTTGATGGTCTTTGTCATCTTACCACTGATCGAAGCCAGATTCTTCCATTTCTTCTGTCCGGCAAAGCGGTACTGCGACTCATACTCCGTGCCCTCCGCTGTCTTAAACGTGATGGCTAATTTGTTTTTCGTTCTCTTATAGGACAGCTTTGGTCTCACTAACTTGGAAGATACTGTCAACTTCACCGGTGCCGTGTATTCTCCATAGACATCTGTCCATGACGAGATACGATAGGTACGAATCCGGTAATAATAGGTCTGCCCTTTCTGCACATTGGTATCTATGTATGATGTGGCATCTGCCCCTACCAGAAATGCTATCTGTCTATACTGCCCTGATACGCTGTCAGACCGCACAATCTCATAGGCATTTGCTGTGGCATCCGCTTTCCATGTCAAGCTCACCGAAGGAGCCTTGGCGATCGCGTTTTTCACTGGCACAGTACGGACCTGAAACGAAGAAACGGTAGCCGCTTCTGTCTTGGTTTTCCCTGCCAATACCAATAACACCGCCATGGAACATACTGCTATTCCCCATAGCACAGACTGAAATTTATAATTCCTGTGTTTCATGATTTCACCTCATGTCCCCCTGCTGTTGTCTCAACTACACCTTCTTGTTCTAGTATAACGCTTTGTTCGCCCGTTGTAAATATTTTTGTTTCTTCTGGAATGATTCCAGATACCGTATCTGAGGTTGTCATATTCTCTTGTCTCTCTTCCTGATTTTTCAGGTATTCAATACGACGACGCAAGTATTCCATATCGGCTTCCATCAATGCCCAATTTTCTTTCCGTCTATGTCTATTTTTGTATCGTGTTTCTGCCCTCTGGATCTCCTTGGTTAATTGAAATAACTCCTGATTTTTCTGTCGCTGCAGTTCCCGTTTTTCCCGGTCATGTGCCCTGGTTACTGCAGTATTCATCTTCTGCTTGGTATGATTTTTCACCTGTGTCCCATCCTGTTTCTGTGAAATTTCTGCCTTCAGATGACGCAATTTACTTCTAGCGACACGTACCATTTTGCGTGCATGATTTTTGGCTATATTGATTTCCTTATCACTATATTTCCCTGTCGTCTCCTGCCGTCTCACCAGATTCAAACTGGTATTTGCTGAGGACAATGCATTAGAAGCCTGCATCACGGTTTTGGCACCACGAATCGCCATAGATACCCTCTGATAACTGTACGGCAATGATCGTTTCACTTTGACAGCACTGATCTTTCTCCTCTTTAAGGAATCTAGCATCGCTTTCAGTCTGTCAAGCTCGTTCTCTGCTTCCGTCTCTTCCGGTGTTTTTTCTCCTTCCACCAGTTCGGCTGTCTCTGTTTCTTCCTCTGCCTCTGCTTCCTGTGCCTGTTTCAGCACAGAAGCCGATCCGCTTTTGACCGCTGCTGTCTGCTTCCCAGCCATATCACGGTTACTCTCACCTGTGACATCAGCCATACTGGTATCCTCTAAAGTGCCCATCTCCTGCAGCCAGGAGGCAATCTCATAACGTCTGTCCGTAATATCATTCTGATATTCCGGCGTCAGCAGAATCCCAGCATTCCCACCAGGTTCGCCAGATACACTGTCTCCGGTTTGGTTCACCTGTCCTGCCGCCTGATAACCGGCAGAAACACGCCTGCCCCCGCGATGAGTTCCGTAGTTCATCCTCTGGCTAATCACACGATCCGCACCAATATTCGTCCATGCCGCCTGTTCTCCCTCAATTTTCCTCATAGTAACCTCCTTGTCTATGACGATTGAATGGTTATACGAATTATGACGAAAAGGAGAAACAACTTTCCGGCGTCTCATGCAACAAATCCGTTTGTGGCAATAGACGCAATCATTTCATCCCACGTCAGTCTATTATGTAATATATCGGCATTTTTGCCTTTCTACTTCAGATCTTCATAATTTATCTGCCATTTTTAATCATAGTTATTTTATGGATCAATGCTTCCTGTAAGATTTGTGAAAAATTTAAATTCAAAGATAAAGCTTCCTCATTCAGCCATTCCGGAATGGTCAATGTCTTCTTAACC